>NZ_JAHGAI010000036.1:0-146507 GCF_030248515.1 Vibrio sp. D401a
TTATTCGAAGAAAGAGTCAGAAGAGCTTCGAGCGCTAAGGCGCGAGAACAAGCGACTCAAAGATGAAATGGAATTCCTAAAAAAGGTCTCGGCGTACTTCGCGAAGCAGAAAGAGTGAAGTACGAGTTCATTGAAAGCTATACCTGCGAGTACTCGATTAGCTTAATGTGTCGTACGTTAGAGGTGAGTCGAGGTGGTTACTATAAGTGGTGTCATCATACGCCGAGTGAGCGTTCAAAGCGGCGAGAGCGCTTTGAACAGCTCGTCATGTGTACCTTTGCCCAATGCAGGGCACGTTACGGTTCAGTGCGCATAGCCGAAGAGCTAAACGAAGCAGGCTATGCCTGTTGCGTGAATTATGTGGCTGATATCATGAAGGAAAAAGGTATCAGGGCACGTAATGGTAAAGGGTTTAAATACAACAAGGATGTGGCTGCGATGACGAATGTTGCTGACAATTTACTGCGAAGAGACTTTGAGTCTGAGATGCCAAATCAGAAGTGGGTCACGGACATCACGTATATCTGGGTGAAGAGCCGTTGGCTCTTCTTGGCGACAGTGATGGGCTTGCATTCAAGGCGTATTGTGGGTTGGTCGCTAGGGAGAACGATGACCGTCGAGCTCATCACCAATGCCCTAAAAATGGCGTTTGAGTCACGTAAGGCGCCTAAGGGCGTCATTATCCACTCGGACCGTGGTGTACAATACAGAGCATATAAATATCAAGACTTCATGCGCAAGCATGGAGGTGTACCGAGCATGAGTCGGCAGGGTAACTGCTGGGATAATGCGGTGATGGAGTCGTTCTACAGTCGACTGAAAGTCGAACTGATATACGCAGAAGACTATCAAACTGTCGAAGAAGCCCGAATGGGCATCTTCGAATACATCGAGGTATTTTACAATCGCAGAAGAAGACACTCAGCGTTGGGGCATGTCAGCCCAGTTGAGTACGAAAGTTTGTAGTTATGTACTGTCTACTTTTTGTGGGGTACACCAATTAAAAGAGAGCATTTTAAAAAATTGTGAAACTGTTTATTGTTCTCAAGAATTCTATGCTCTGTTCAAAAAATACAGACTGATTGGTATTATTTGGTATGCCGAGTTGGAATTTGTAATAGTACCCTTTGTGAAATATTTTGAATATTAAAAAATTTATATTTTTTGAGTGTTTGTGAATTTGGTAGATCCCATTTCCATACTTATGGTTTATAAGAAGCGCACTTACATTAAAGTCATCTATTGTGTTTATCTCAGCTACGTTAGATTCGTCAAATGGTTTACATGACTTACACTCCGATTTTATTATTATTAGAGTCGATGAGATTTTATTAAACACCCATTCGTAATTTACTTCACTAGTACCAAACTTTTCGAATGAGTATTCACCCCAATATTCTATATTATTGATACTTATACCATTGTTATGTAATGGGCTACTTAAGGACGTAGATGATAATAAAATGAGTAATATCGCAATAAATAGCCTTTGCATTTGTCTTTCCTTAGGTTAATCGGTTACTACCAAAAAACCATAGCTTGTCAGTTTATACTGAGTGCTATCAGATTTTTTGGGATTCTGATTGTTTGTGTATGTAAGTAGCTTTTTGGAACTCTCAGTTCTGATCATTTTCTGGATCTTAGCCCACACATGTTTACCGTCTAAGTATGATTGACCAAACGAAGGCTTTGTCATAATACAACCATGACTCCCTGTATCGTCATGGTAGCCAAACCGTATACCATCACGCCACTTGCCATCATGTAAAAACTGATCGTTTATATTGTCATCAACTAAAAATAGACCAAAATAAGATCGGAAACCGCTTGGGTTTTCTGTAATTACCCAGTTACCTTTAGGTAGATGCTTGTAACCATCCCAACCACCAGATGTTGCCTGCATAATGACTTTTTCGCTGCTAGCACCAGGTATAATTTTTTCTACAATAAGCTGACGTTTTTTGATTGAAAACGTTATTTTTAAACTCATGGTCACCTCTTTTTTATGTGTATGTTAGTTTCTAATCGTTGTTAGAGGAACAAAACCACAATAGTCATGCGATAGCCTAGAGTCGGTTCTCATTTTAAATGCAACTTATTGTTTAATTGGGCTAGTTTAGTTCGGTAACTGCTTTAATATAACAAAGAATTTAAGAGTGATTCTCCACGCTTGGCATTTTTGGTTTAGGTTAAGATCTGTGTTTAAGGTGCTAAAATTGAGTATCGTGGTTGCGTGGCTCACACCTTAATGCGGCGTTATTTCCGCAACGGATCTCTCAGGCTGTATGTACGTGGTTGTAGCCTAAGAGTGAAAGTGGCGGGGTAATCGGGTGGAAAAGCGGCGAAAAAAGCGAATATTGGTCATTTCCATGCTAGCCTTAAAGCGCTTTAAGCGCACCTTAATATGGCGCAGCAATTAAAGAGTGACGCTAAAGCGATTTAAGGTAGTGAGCTGCCAAATACTTCGGCTTCGATTTTTGCCTGTATACCGAAAATTTCTCGTCATATCAAAAGATTAGGCGTAAACATAGCCGACTTTAGTTGCGGAATAACAAGACGTTCAAGGCGATTTGAAACGCATTGGGGTTTTAGTGCCCAAATATGCACGGATTTATCAGAGTTTATTTTAGGTTAGGGTGGATCTGCGTCTCTCACACCTTAACTGCGCGTTATGCTCCCGAGTACCCCACGTTTAGTAGACACTTTACTAAGTTAGATCTAGGGTCTAATTGAGAAGTGATTTATGGCTAAACATCGTAATCCAGCGTACACCGAAGAGTTCCGCAAAGAGGCAGGGCGTCTGGCCAGCCTTCCTGGCCGAACAGCCGTCTCCGTTGCCAAGGAGCTGGGCATCAGCGCCCAGCAGATTCGGAACTGGAAGCGCCAGTTCACGCGCCTATCTGATAAACAGTTTAACACCTTAGACGGTGTCGATTACTCGAAGAAAGAGTCCGAAGAGCTTCGGGCGCTAAGGCGCGAGAACAAGCGACTCAAAGATGAAATGGAATTCCTAAAAAAGGTCTCGGCGTACTTCGCGAAGCAGCAAGAGTGAAGTACGAGTTCATCGAAAGCTATGTCGGTGAGTATTCCATTAGCTTAATGTGCCGCACCTTAGAAGTGAGTCGGGGCGGCTATTATAAGTGGTGCCATCATACGCCGAGTGAGCGTTCAAAGCGGCGAGAGCGCTTTGAACAGCTCGTCATGTGTACCTTTGCCCAATATCGGGCACGTTACGGCTCAGTGCGAATAGTCGAAGAGCTCAACGAAGCAGGCTATGCCTGCTGCGTGAATTATGTGTTTGATATCATGAAGGAAAGAGGTATCAGGGCACGTAATGGCAAAGGGTTTAAATACAACAAGGATGTGGCTGCGATGACGAATGTTGCCGACAATTTACTGCGAAGAGACTTTGAGTCTGAGATGCCAAATCAGAAGTGGGTTACGGACATCACGTATATCTGGGTGAAGAGCCGTTGGCTCTTCTTAGCGACAGTGATGGACTTGCATTCAAGGCGTATTGTGGGTTGGTCGTTAGGGACAACGATGACAGTCGAGCTCATCACCAATGCCCTAAAAATGGCGTTTGAGTCATGTAAGCCGCCTAAGGGCGTCATTATCCACTCGGACCATGGTGTACAATACAGAGCATATAAATATCAGGACTTCATGCGCAAGCATGGAGGTGTACCGTGCATGAGTCGGCAGGTTAACTGCTGGGATAATGCGGTGATGGAGTCGTTCTACAGTCGACTGAAAGTCGAACTGATATACGCAGAGACTATCAAACTGTCGAAGAAGTCCAAATGGGCATCTACGAATACATCGAGGTATTTTACAATCGCAGAAGAAGACACTTAGCGTTGGGGCATGTCAGCCCAGTTGAGTACGAAAGTATGTAGTTATGTACTGTCTACTTTTTGTGGGGGCTCCAGATCAATCGAGAGCTAAGGGAAAAAACGAAAGTACTTATAGCAGGAGCCAATGGGTATATTGGTAGCCACGTGACTAAGATGTTTGTCGAAAGTGGCTTTGAAGTTTCGACCTACAGCAGGATTAGTGGTGTCTTACCTCCTGCTCGGAAGTTTAGCAAGGTGCCAACAGATTTTTCTGTTTACTTTGATATCGTTATAAATTGTGTTCGCCCACATTGGTCAGAATTTTCGCCGGAGGAAATAGCTGATATAGAGTCCAAGCTGCTAACGCAGTTGGACAGATTAGCGGCTGAAGGTGCGACAAAAATCCACACATCGGGCGTTTGGTTATTTGGTAATGTAGAAAATTACACATAGCAAATTTTTTAAGAATGAATCGCAACGTGTGGCATTTTTACTATGCGTTGGACTTCGTGTTTATGGCGCAGTGGCGCTGTACATTAGTAGCTTTTTTACGCCTCAACTCATAGGGTATGCCAGCTAGTTTGAGTGAGGAAATGCATAGCTGTGTACTGAGCATAAACCAAGATCTTCAAAAATAGGGCTAAACCTGAATTCATGAGCTTTAATATAAGCACTGACTGAAAAGAAAGGTGGCCAAATGTTAAGTGAACTCAATGATCGTCTTGCTACTGTTTCGGAAAATATCGCTCAACTCGAAGGGCAGTTTGGCGAGTACTTCAAACCAGACCGTTGTCAGTGCACAGTGAATAATCATGAGGTTTTCCTCGAGTATCAGCATGATTTAGTGTTTGAGGAAGCTTCGGAGCAAGCGCAAGTGTTGTTGCGTTTGTTAGACATTCCCACCATTGTTGGTGGTAGACGAAATTTACTGCGTGATGTTTCTGGGAAAGGCGACACTACTAAGCTTCACTTGGACTTATCCTGTACTGAAGAGGATCTATTACTCCAGTATGTTTGTTCTGAGCTGTTGTTATTTTTCCAGAAAATTGCCAATAACCCTTAACTCAAAATTTGAGTTGAGTATTTTTGGTGTATTGGTTTTCACCTAGAGATCTCTCCTATTTGTTGTACGAGCGTACAGAGGTAAGACTGGTCGTGAGCTGACAGACAATGAGTTACCTATATAGTCATCCTGAATGAATTTAACCAATTAATCTGTACTTGGTCATATAGAATTTCTAAACAAGGAGAGTTCTATGAGACTGTTATTAATAGGAATGTTGTCAATAACCAAGCTCCCTGTGTACGCATCAGTTCCAATTACAAGTATCTACAAGTTGATGACACTTGATGTTCTTGGCGTGGTCCCCAGCGAAGTGAGGGTCGTAACAAAGACACCGGAATACTTTGAAGTTACAGAAGTGGATCTCAAGATCACATCACCTGACAAGGGCGGGAAAGCACAGGAAATATTTCCACTAGTTTTGGACGTAGCTGCTACCTCAAATGAAGAGGTGTTGGAAGACTTACGTATAAATGAACGTTTGTATACGCTGTCATTATCCGATCAAGATTTGTCTCGCTTGACCGCTAGTCTCAATAAAATTCGCACTGAAAGGGCTGAAGGACAAAGTGATAAAGAATATAGCTTAGGGATTACCATCGTTAATGGGGGTGTCCGGTCTGAGCAACCTATAAAGTCTGCCCCTGTTTATCTTTATCTTCAGCCTAGTGAAAACATAGGTATGTTTAAAGTATTAGATGATTTTAACCTAGGCTCGCAGGACTTAAGTCCATATAAAAATGTTCAAGATTGGATTGATTGTTGAGCTAATCAGACAACAACTGCTTCAAAAGGTATTATGGGAAGGATAGGCTGCGTAATCATATTGATACGCAGCCAACTATAGATAGGGCTGGCTAGTATTGTCTTCTTGATCCCCTAGTTACAACTTTCGTAACCTGAAGCTAAAAGCAGTTCACGTTCATGCTTAATCAGCTTGGCACGATCTTCAATTAGTTCATTCAATGCTTGAGAGGGTTTACCCGCTAATGCTTTGAATGCGTCAAACGACTCTGCACTGTCAATCTCGTCGATCATGCCGCTGATGACGTTACGCGCTTCGCATGGGTTATCATCGGTAGTGAAGTATTCTACTTGCTTCGCTGCCGATTTCATTTCAGTCAACAGTTCTAATGGGCTAGTTTCTTTTGCCACAGCCATGTAATTATCAAGTACACGCTTCGCATACAACAATTCTTTTAGTGGGATATCACGGCCACTTTCAATCAGCGATTCATTAAGGATCATACTTGAGCTCATGGGCATTCCTTTTTTATCAATAATTCGAACTTCTTGGGCATTGGCTTGAGTCTAATTTATTGAAGCCTGAATGGGAATGCCTAAAAAGCACATTATTAAACGATTTTTCTGATTATTTACGCTTTGTTAGTGAGTAAGTACGCAAGTTGTGTATTTGGTAGAATCTTCAGAAGATAAGTCAGTTAGTCGCTCTGAATGTTCGATTGTTCTCAGAGCTCATCAAATGTGGGTATTATCTGTTCTCAATATTCAACACTAATTCATGAAGAAGCGACCTGGCGTCACCCCAAAGCTTTGTTTGAATAGATGATTAAAAGCACTTACGCTGGTAAAGCCACACTCTAATGCCACGGTAGTGACAGGGTGAGTTTGTGCCAACAAAGTCAGAGAGTGGAACAACCTTATTTGTTGACGATACTCTATGAAAGACATGCCAACTTCATTACGAAACAAGCGGCTCAAAGTACGGCTGCTGACGTTAATTTCTTCGGCCCATTGCTTTAATGAACGATTGTCCGCAGGCTCGTCCAACAGCGAGTTACAAACCAATCCGAGCTTGGCATCGTTGGGAAGAGGGACCTGAATGGATGCTTGTGGTGCGACTTTCAATTGATCCAACAAAACCTGAACAATACGCCAATACGAATCTGTGCTTGCTTGATCGACTGGTTGCTCAGAAAGATGAATGATCATCTCACGCAGCATTGGTGACACATTTAGAACATCACTCTGATTTGGCAGCTCTGTATCGATGCTTGGCAACAAGTAGACGTTTTTCATCGCCGCATCGCCATACATGTATATCTTGTGGCTCTCATGCGCCGGGATCCACACTGCTCTTTGAGGTGGAACGACCCATAACTTGGATTCCGTCTCGACCGCCATCACACCACTGCTGGCGTACACCAGTTGGTTGTGCCGATGGCAGTGCCAATCAATGACGTGTCCATTGGCGTAGTGCTTGGGAATGACCACCGCCTCTAAGCAATTGATGTTGGCATCCAAACAGATGGTTTTGATGTTTTGGCTCATTTGAGCAATAACTTGTCTCAATGGAATCTATACGCCAAATGCTAGCCAGATAAACTCAGCTTGTCATTAATTAGCTTTCCTTTATTTGGTATGGAGTCGAGATGAACCGTTCATTTCACGCAGGTGTCCTCAATGTGGGGCATGCGCTCAATCATTACTTCTTGCTCATTTTTCCTTCTGTTGTACTGACGCTGCATAAAGAATGGGCCATGAGTTACGCAGAGCTGCTCCAAGTGGGGAGTGGGGCAATGCTGGTTTATGGCGTGATGTCTCTGCCTGCAGGTTGTCTGGCGGACCGTTGGAGCCGAAAAGGCATGATGCTCGTTTTCTACTTTGGGATGGGCACCTCTGCGTTATTTACTGCTCTTGCGCAAACGCCATGGCAAATGGGATTGGGGCTTTGTGCCATAGCCTTGTTTGCAGCGATTTATCATCCCGTCGGTATCGCACTTATATTCAGTTCTGCAAACAAAACCGGCAGGGCTATCGCGGTAAATGGACTAGCAGGTAACTTAGGTTTGGCGTTTGCTGCAATGGGAACCGCTTTGTTGTGCCAATGGTTCGCTTGGCAAGCCGCATTTTATATTCCAGGTCTTGTGTGTGTATTTACTGGTGTTGTGTACTGGTTTGCATCGAAAGATGTTACTGATATAGAGCATGCGAAAAATATACGTGACAGCGTAATAATGCCTTCGCGACAACTCAACGTGTTGTTCGCTTGTGCTGCGGTGATTGTCTTCTTCGGTGGTTTGGTCTTTCAATCTACTACGACCTCGTTGCCTAAAATTATGGATGCACAATTTAGCCAATCATTGAGCCTTTCAAGCACGTTAACCTCATCGATTTTTGTTTGTGCCGCGTTTATTCAGCTTGTTGTTGGTGAACTAATAGATCGCGTTGATATCAAGAAACTGCTCGCCTGCATTGCTGGTGGACAGTTGTTATTCCTCCTATTGGCGACGGTTACTCATGAGTGGTCATTGGTTTTCGTGTTTGTTGGTTTGATGTTGTGCACATACGCGCAAATACCAGTGAACGATTGGCTTATTGGCCGTTATACAGATGCGAAATGGCGCTCTAGAATCTATGCCGTTAAGTACACGTTAAGCTTTAGCACAGGGCCTATCGCGTATTGGCTTATTGCAGCGACCTATGCTTACACACAAGAGTTTTTACTGATGTATTTCATCCTTGCAGGTGGGATGGGGCTGGCATCACTGAGCGCATTGATGATGCCTGCTTCAAGCAAAAGAAAAACGGATAGCACCACATTAGTGAAACAGTGAAACAAAAAAGAGCGCATGTTGCGCTCCTTATTTTTATCTAATTAGTTACTTTAGAAGAATACCAGTTATTTTGATACGCCTTTGAAGCAAATAGAGCGTTGGCCTTAGCGCGCTCTATCACGGCAGGGTCAACTTGAATTGGCTTCATAGTTTGGTTAACAAAGTCATATTCCATTGTGGAGACTTTCTTACCCGGTGAGAACACCACTAGGTTATCTCGGGTTAAGTAACCAAAGTTCTTATCGTACTGCATCATTGCTCGCTCATCTTTACGTGCCAGAGGCTTAGTCAAGTCACGACCAATCATCGGTGTTTTGGCATCAATACCAATAAGTGACAATAGTGTTGGCGGCATATCGATGTTGTTTGCAATACGGTCATCTTTACGCGGTTGGATGTCTTTACCAATGATCAACGCAGGAATGTGGAAGTGCTTCACGGGCACCAAGTTAGCACCAAATACACGAGCATCATGGTCAGCAATGACGATGAACACTGTATTATTCCAGTATGAAGACTGCTTTGCTTTGTCAAAGAATGTCCCCAGAGCATAGTCAGAATATTTAACCGCGTTATTTCGTGTCATGTACTCATCATCGTGCTGCTCAATTTTACCCTGTGGGTACTCATAAGGGCTATGATTACTTGAGGTAAATACCAAGCTGAAGAAAGGCTTGTCAGTTTTAGATAAGCGCTCAAACTCTTGGTCTGCTTTAGTGTAAAGATCTTCGTCACTTACACCCCAAGAGCCAACAAATTCAGGGTTCTCATAGTCCTTTTCTTCCACAACATGGTCGAAACCGTTACCGAAGAAGAAGGTTTTCATGTTATCGAAGTTTGCTTCACCACCATAAATGAACTCAGTGTGGTAACCGCGGTTTTTCAGGAAACCGGCAATAGTAAAGAAACCTGTTTGGCTTTTGCTTAGTTTTACAACTGCTCGCGATGGTGATGGCGGGAAACCTGTTGTTACCGCTTCGATGCCACGAACAGAACGAGTACCCGTTGCGTACATTTGAGTGAACTGCCAGCCTTCATTCATCAGCTTGTCGAAGTTAGGCGTGAGGGGAAGGCCACCTAGTGAGCCTACGAACTGTGCTCCCAAACTTTCTTGTAGCAAGATAACCAAGTTTTTTGGCTTCCCTTGGTAAGTCGCTCTATTAGTGTTCATTGTTGGAAGAGCTGATGGGTCAAAGTCAGACTTCGCAGAAGAGGTGCGAACGAGGTCTAGCATCTTCTGGTTATCCATTTTTCCGTAGAACTCTTCCGCGCTCTTTTCTGATTTCATATTGTTTACAGCAAACAACAGAGAGTAAGAGGAGTTTAGTGCCAAATCATTCATCAGTGGGTCGTTAGAAAATGCCACCATTGCAGGGTTTAGAGGGCGATGTCCCAGAGAAGAACGTGCGCCAGCAACACCAATTAGAACCACTAAAATGGCAAGGGCAGGACGCCATTTCCAGTTTACTTGTTGTGCGTTGTCGGTAAGCTTTTTACTCCATTTCCAACCAAGGAAAAGGGTAAGCACCGTGCCTACGGCACCGATAAAGAGCTCTAGTTTGTAACCAGTCCAAAGCATGCTGAACACTTCTTTTGGATAAATCAGGTATTCAACAAACAAGCGGTTTGGACGTAGGTCGTATTCTTGAATAAACGGAGCCGTGGCCAGTTCCATGTAAACCAAGATCCACAAACCTGCGACCATCCAACAACGTAGAACCCACTTCCAGCATTCGCCGACCTTACCTTGGACAGGCAATAGAGCAGAAAGTAAGCCCGGAAGAATGAACAGCCAGCAGATAGTGGCAAAGTCTACGCGTAGGCCCTGACCCAAAATATAGATAAGGTCGTTAAAAGATTCGATTCGGTCAGAGAGCCAAATAGCGAGTAAAATCCGTGAAACGGAAAGAAAAGCAAGCGAAAATAGCGCAAATACAGCAATAGGCTGCAAAGGCCCAAATGCGGGCTTCTTCATAAATATTCCCTAATTTACTGATGTAACTGATTTTTATGGCGTGTCTTTTATCAAAGAAAACGTGAAACAAACGTGAAATATAAGGCTTATTTATAAATTTAATTGTAATGATTAGTACGGCTTTGTAAGGGGGAGTAATGCCATACGGCATGCGCAGTTCGGTTTGTCGCCACGAAAGGCGTGAAAATCGTAGGGTTGATTTCTATAGATTTCTTATTTAGGGTGTTGGGTATGAACTATTTAGCTATTTCTATCTCAACCAACTGTTGTTGTTGCACCTCCCAAGACGTGCGGCGGCTTTCGCGTAGCTATTAGTTAGCAAAAGATCATACAGACATATTAAAGGCCGCCGATGTTTTCATCCGCGGCCTTTTTGCATTTAAAGGAATAACAATATGAGTCAGTCAAAATTACAATTATTCAATACACTAGGGCGCACCCTTGAGCCGTTCAATACCATCGAATCTGGTAAAGTCGGGTTGTACGCTTGTGGTCCTACAGTGTACGACTACGCGCATGCAGGCAACTTAAGAACCTATCTTTTTGTGGATGTGCTCAGGCGCACGCTAGAGCTCAACGGCTACGACGTAAACCACGTTATGAACATCACAGATGTTGGTCACTTGGTGTCTGATGCCGATACTGGTGAAGATAAAATGGAGAAGGGCGCGAGAAAGCAGAACAAGTCCGCTTGGGAGATCGCAAAGTATTTTGAAGACGCATTTTTAGATGATCTTACTAGCCTCAATATCACTAAGCCTTCCATCATTTGTCGCGCTACAGAACACATACAGGAACAAATTGAATTCGTCCAAGAGCTTGAACAAAAGGGCTTTACCTATCAAACCTCCGATGGCATTTATTTTGATTCGGCCAAGCTTCCAGATTACGGAAAACTTGCCAAACTGGACCGCGATGGGTTAGAAGCGGGCATTCGCGTCGAAATGGCAGAGAAAAAGAGCCCAACCGACTTCGCACTCTGGAAGTTTAGCGGCGACACACCAAGACAAATGGAATGGGAAAGCCCTTGGGGAGTGGGTTTTCCGGGGTGGCACATCGAATGTTCAGCGATGGCAGAGAAGTACCTTGGGGAGGTGTTCGATATTCATGTTGGTGGGGAAGACCATATCCCAGTTCACCACACCAACGAAATTGCTCAATGCCAAGCGAAGAATGGACACGTACAAGCGAATTACTGGCTGCATGGTTTCTTCCTTCAATTGAACAAAGAGAAGATCTCCAAGTCCGGTACGTCACTTCGTCTTGATGCGTTAATCGAGAAAGGCTATGACCCGCTGGCTTACCGTTACTTGGTGCTGACCAGCCATTATCGCAGTCATTTGAGCTTTACGTGGGAGAGCTTGGATGCCGCACAAACGGCTCTAAAGCGCCTGAAAGCGAAAGTGTCGGCACTACCAGAAGGTGGCAAAGTCGACCAAACGTATGTTGAGCGTTTTATGTCACTCATCAACAATGATTTAGCCATGCCACAAGCGATCGCACTAATGTGGGAGTTACTTGGAAGTGCATTAAACGATGCAGATAAAAAGGCAACGGCACGCTACTTTGACCGTGTGTTTGGTTTGGAGCTTGATAAAGTAGAAGAAGAGGAAATTCCGCACGAGATCTTGGAATTGGTAGAGTTGCGTTTGCAAATGAAAAAGCAGAAGGAATACCAACAAGCTGACGAAATCCGTCAGAAAGTTGCCGAACTTGGCTACAGAATCAACGATGCTGGTGATGGCTCAACGGTAAGTAAACAAGGCTAGCAAGCTGAAAAACAAAAAGGCTCACTGCGATAGTGAGCCTTTCTTATTGAAACGATAAACGCTCTCGTCGTTATTGAATCGCTAACTCAGGTTGCGAAGCCGTATTCATTTCTGCGGTTTGATTGTACTTCTTAATCACTAGCGTCAAGCGAATCAGCATTGCAATTGCTGCGGTGGTTAAGCCGGTTACGATACCAATCCAGAAGCCTTCTTCGCCCATGGCAGGAACGATTTCATCTGTGATACCCAGTAGCATACCCAGTGGAAGCGCCAAGCCCCAGTAGGCTAGAATCGCCAGAATCATCGGGATCTTAGTATCTTTGTAGCCACGCAGAGCGCCGTTTGCAGACGTCTGTAGTGCATCGCTGAATTGGTACATCGCAGTAAACATCAGCAGAGTCGCTGCTGTTGCTGAAACCACAGGATCTGTGGTGTACAAACGAATGATCCACTCAGGGAACAGCAGGAAGAAGCCGACTGAAATTAACGACAGTAGCGCAGCGGTAATAATGCCTACCAAGCTGCGGTGAGAAGCTGTCTCAAGCTTTTGTTCACCCAATGCATGACCAACGCGAATCGTGATACCAAATGAAAGACTCATTGGGATCATGTACGTCATGCTAGAGATGTTCAGGGCAATCTGCGCCGCAGCAACGTTTTCTGCACCAATACGACCAATCAATAGCGCAATCACCGCGAAGATGCTGCCACAAACCGCGATGTTCAAACCAATCGGCATGCCGAGTTTGAACAGTTGTTTGATCTCTTGCCATATCGGCTTTAGCTCAGCGAAGTGCAGAATGTTTTTGTAGTGATGATGGCGTTTGATGTAGCTAAACAGTAGGGCAGACATCAGCCAGTAAACCAAGCTCGTTGCCCAGCCACAACCAACCGCACCCAATGCAGGCATGCCGAATTTACCGTAAATCAGAATGTAGTTAACAGGGATGTTTACCAACAAACCAATCACAGAAATCAGCATGGGTGCGCGAGTGTTGTTCATCCCTTCGCAGAAGCCATTCAAAGTGTAGAACAGCGCAATGCCAGGAACACCGAACGCCAATGCGACAACATAATCACTCGCGATAGGAATGATCTCAGGCGCAACGCCTAGGCTAACGAGAATGGTTTCGCCAAGCAGCAAGTAAACAATCAAAATTGCGCTAACGAACGCAGACAACCAAAGCATTTGAATAAACGCGATACGTACGTTATCCAAACTTTGTGCGCCGCGGTGGTAAGCAACGACAGGCGTTAGTGCCATGATGATGCCGCGAAGCAAAAGCGAAACGGGTAGCCATAAACTGGTGCCAAGTGCTATCGCAGCAAGGTCGGCAGCACTCACTTGGCCTGCCATTGTTGTATCGATAAAGCCCATCGACTGAGTGGCAAGTTGCATCAGAATGATAGGGATCGATAGGTGTAACAAAGCGCCCGATTCTTTAAAAAAACGAGAAAAAGAGGAAGGTGTGTTTTGCATGGATGTAGTTAAACACCAATATCAATGCACCAGTGGAAGCAGGATGGCGTTGTGCATTGTAGGGTGTGCCGCGTAGGCACGCGCAATATACGGATTTTTGTTATGAGGTTCAATGTGTAATTTAGATCACAAGAAAACGATTGCTTTGGCTGCCAAAAGTATTATTTGCTCTGTGAATGTATTGCGTTTTTTACTGCTCATTTTTAGATGAAAACAAGCGATTTTCGACACACTCGTTTCAATAATAATCAGTCATTATTCCGCTTTTCGATGGTTACAAATCTTTTTATCTGACCTCTCGATTTATTTATTGTGTGATTATTTTCTTGGTGATATTTATCGCCTTAGTTTAGGCAATGCATGGAATAAAGAATGGAAGCCGAGCAATTAGAAGTACTCAATTTCATTAGCCAATACCCACCTTTTGATGACTTACCGGAAGAGCACTTAAGAAACATCGCAATGAATGCTGAAGTCGCGTATTACCGCGCAGGGACGGACATTCTCAAGAAAGGCGATGACATTCGTGATTTGTACATGATCCGCAGTGGTGTGGTCGAAATCTTCCGCCGCAAAGGCGAGTTGTACAACCGTATCGATGCTGGTGGCTTGTTTGGACAAATGGGGTTGTTGATGAACAACCGTGTCCGTATGCCAGCCAAAGCGATAGAAGATACCTTGGTTTACTGCATTCCAGAGAAGATCTTCACTGAGCTATGTGACGAGTTTGAGAACTTTGCTGATTTCATGGAATTGGAAGACAGCGCGAGGCTGCGCACTGCGGTATCAAACCACTCAGATGGGAATGACTTTACTACTGCGAAAGCACGCAAGATCTTAAGCCGCGAGCCAGTGACACTAGAAGCCACTGCAACGGTGCGTGAGGCGGCAATCTTGATGGCGGAAGAGGGCGTTACTGCGCTTTTGATTGTCCGCGCACAAGAAGACATTACTGAAGACGACGATGACCAACTGCTTGGTATTTTGACCGAGAAGGATCTGTGTGTTCGCGTTTTAGCTGAAGGTAGAGACAGTGATATTCCTGTAAGTGAAGTGATGAGCTACGACGTCGTATCGCTCGATTACAGTGCTTACGTGTTTGAAGCCATGCTGACAATGCTACGTTACAACGTCCATCATCTTCCTATTCTTAAAGACAAAAAGCCAATCGGCGTAATTAGCATGACGGATATCGTCCGTTATGAATCGCAAAACAGCTTGTTGCTTGTGAGCTCTATTTTCCAACAAAACTCGGTAGAAGATCTCAAAGCGGTTTCTAAACAAGTGAAAGACTGCTTTGTGCGAATGGTGAGTGAAGATGCAAATGCCCACATGGTAGGGCGTGCTATGTCGGTGATTGGCAGCAGCTTTAAACAGAGACTGGCAGAGTTAGCAGAACAAGAATTAGGTCCTGCGCCAATCCCTTATTGCTTATTGGCAATGGGCTCCATGGCGCGTGATGAACAGCTTATCGTCACAGACCAAGACAACGCGCTGATTCTGGATAACAGCTACGACCCAGCACTGCATGGTGAGTACTTTGCTCAACTCGCAAAATTCATTTGTGATGGACTAGCCGAATGCGGTTACACCTACTGTACAGGCGACATCATGGCAACCAACCCAGAATGGCGCAAAACGCGTTCAGAATGGGAAGAGTGCTTTGCGAACTGGATTGATGATCCAACACCAGAGAGACTTCTCAACAGCAGTATTTTCTTCGACTTACTTGGTGTACATGGACGTGTGAAATGGGCAGAGCAGTTGAGCGGCTTCATTGTGCGTCGTGCTAAGAAGAACAATCGATTCCTGGCTTGTATGGCTTACAACGCGATTCGTCGCACGCCACCACTAGGTTTCTTCAAAGACTTCGTGATGGAGAAAGACGGTCGTCACCGCAATTCCATCAACTTGAAACGCCGAGGCACTGCGCCAATGGCGGATCTGATTCGTGTGCATGCTTTGGCTATTGGTTCCCGTTCGCAAAACTCGTTTGAACGTCTGGATGACATCAACAACGCGGGCATCTTACCCAAAGGCCGTGGTATGGACTTAAAAGATGCGATGGAGTTGATCTACATGGTGCGAATCCGACATCAAGCATTGGATATCGAAAACGGGGAAGAGCCGGATAACAACATCGAGCCAGAAGAAATGTCGGAGTTTGAGCGTCGCAACTTAAAAGCCGCATTCCAAATCCTAAGCAACGCGCAGAACTACATTAAGTTCCGTTACCAGAGAAGTGGCAAATGATGTGGTTTTCAAAACAAAAGCAAGATATCACTGATTTGCTTGATACCAGCCAGACACCTGATTGGCCAATCTTCTTCGAGCAACTCGCCGAGCAAGCGAACGATACTCGATTAAAACGTTATTACTCTAAGCCTATTGTGAATGGTGATACGCCTTTAAAAGAGGTACCGTTTGTCTCCGTCGATTTTGAGACCACGGGTTTAAACGCCGAGGAAGATGCCATTCTCACCATAGGTTTGGTGCCATTTACGCTAGGGCGAGTACAGTGCAGCGGCTCTCGTCATTGGGTGGTGAATCCAAATCGAGAACTGAATGAAGAATCTGTGGTGATCCACGGTATTACCGATTCCGAAGTGAAGAATGCGCCGCAACTTGAACAAATTCTGGATGCCATTCTTGATGAGTTAGCCGGAAAGATTGTGGTGGTGCACTACAAAAATATCGAGCGTCAATTCTTCAATAATGCGTTGTTAAACAGTGTGGGTGAGGGGATTCAATTTCCAGTCGTTGATACGTTGGACATTGAATACGCGATTCAACGTCGTGAGTGTGAAGGTTGGTTAAATAAGCTCAAAGGCAAAAAGCCGGGATCTGTACGACTCGGCCACGCGCGTGAGCGCTACCATTTGCCAGCTTATCAGCCACACCATGCGCTGACCGACGCTCTTGCTACCGCTGAGTTGCTTCAAGCCCAGCTGCAGTATCACTTTGATGGTGACATGCCACTGTCCGTGATATGGCAATAACTCATCCATATCGTCTATGAATTGGCGATAAATTTAATTAGTCGTCCTGATAACAAAATGCAATGCGATATCAGGACGATTAACGCTAAAATTACAAAGTAGAGCAACCCTTCTAAAAGCGACGTAACGATCGCAAATAAGCTTTGCAGCAAGTGACGCAAGAAAGCCATCACTCAAAGTCCTACACAGATTTTAATTTGGTCACGTATTTTAAGGAGATAAATCGTGAGCACCGACAACAATGGCGGTATCCAACGCCCCGACGGTAAAGTGAACCCGATCGATACTGATTACCAGATCGGTCAGGATAACGTCGCGCTAAAAGTAGGTCCTTTTGGACTTGATATTCACAACCGTGTGTTCGCTATTTCAGGTATGTCGATCATCCTGTTCGTAGTGTTAACACTGACATTCAGACAACAAGTTGAGCCGTTTTTCGCGGGTCTACGTGGTTGGCTTGTTTCTAACCTTGATTGGTTCTTCCTATCTGCGGGCAACGTGTTTGTCGTAGTGTGTTTGATCCTGATCGTAACGCCACTTGGTCGCGTTCGTATCGGTGGTACAGAAGCAACTCCGGATTACACGTACGCAGGTTGGCTAGCGATGCTGTTCGCGGCTGGTATGGGTATCGGTCTGGTATTCTTCGGCGTATCTGAGCCTATGTCTCACTTCAGTGCTGCTCTTGGCGGTGTGAACGTTGAGAATGGTGTTCGTACTGACTGGGCTCCACTAGGCGCAGCAGAAGGTGACACATCAGCTGCGTCTGCACTTGGTATGGCAGCAACGATTTACCACTGGGCACTTCACCCTTGGTCAATCTACGCACTGTTGGCGCTTGGTTTGGCGATCTTCTCGTTCAACAAGGGCTTACCTCTAACGATGCGTTCTATTTTCTACCCTCTTTTTGGCGAGCGCGTTTGGGGTTGGACTGGTCACATTATTGATATCCTAGCGGTAGTCGCGACGGTATTCGGTCTTGCGACGTCTCTTGGCTACGGTGCATCACAAGCAGCAACAGGTCTAAACTTCCTGTTCGGTGTACCAATGACAGATATGACGCAAGTTGTGATTATCGTGATCATCACAGCACTTGCTTTGATCTCGGTAGTTGCTGGTCTGGATAGCGGTGTAAAACGTCTGTCTGAAATCAACATGGGTTTAGCGGCGTTATTGCTTTTGTTCGTGATCGTTGTAGGTCCAACACTCGCAATCATGACTGGTTTCTTCGAGAACATCATGTCTTACCTAGCGAACGTTCCAGCGCTTTCAATGCCATTCGGCCGTGAAGACGTGAACTACTCTCAAGGCTGGACTGCGTTCTACTGGGCTTGGTGGATTTCATGGTCACCATTCGTAGGTATGTTTATCGCGCGTGTATCTCGTGGTCGTTCAGTTCGTGAGTTCATCGTGTGTGTAATCCTGATCCCATCAACCGTGTGTGTATTATGGATGACGGCATTCGGTGGTACGGCGATCAGCCAATACGTGAACGATGGTTACCAAGCGGTATTTGACGCAGAGCTTCCACTTAAACTGTTCGCGATGCTAGATGTGATGCCTCTTTCTCAAATCACGTCTATCGTAGGTATTATTCTGGTTGTGGTGTTCTTTATCACGTCAGCGGACTCTGGCTCTCTTGTAATCGATACGATTGCAGCGGGCGGTAAAGTAGATGCACCAACACCTCAACGCGTGTTCTGGTGTACGTTCGAAGGCTTAGTTGCAATCGCACTAATGCTTGGTGGTGGTCTAGCGGCTGCACAAGCGATGGCGGTAACAACCGGTCTGCCATTCACTATCGTATTGTTGGTTGCAACGGTATCTCTAGTGAAAGGTTTGATGGATGAGCCTCGCCCAACATCAAAATCAATGAAGAAAGCGAAAGCGTAATTTAAGCTTCCTTCATAACAACAAAAAAACGGCATGCTTCGGCGTGCCGTTTTCTCATCTGAATTCTTCATCTTTAGCCATCAATCTACTGCAACTTTCTTCCTGCTCGAAACAATTCCCCAGTGCGAAATTGACGATGTTTTGCTCATTTGGCTTCAATTTATTTTTTACCCTATAAATACATTAGAGCTCAAACTATTTTTAAAGTCATGTTCATTTGGTCTTAGTGCGACATAGATCAAATAAGTAAGGTTTTTAAGCGGCTTTGTTTGATTTCTATGCACAATCAGTGTGCATAATAAAAAGGAAATTTAATTAGTGTACGAAGGATATGTATCTACACATGATTACCTCAGCCCCTTGGGTTATGTATCCAGAGATTGGAGAAGACCCAAGCAAAAAATGGATTTTTCGTGAACCTGTCGTGTCTGATGGCGACGATATTTATGGTTTGATCGCAGATTGTCCTCCGCTCGATATGAACTCGTCATATTGTAATTTTCTTCAATCTAGCCATTTCAGCAAAACTTGTATTTTGGTCGAGCACAAAGGCGAGATTGCAGGGTTTGTTTCTGGCTATCAGAAGCCGGATGAACCTAATGTGCTGTTCATTTGGCAAGTTGCGGTTGCCCCTCGTTTCAGAGGAAATGGCTTGGCGTCTCAAATGCTTGAACGCTTACTACAGCGAGAAGGGCTTGAAGACATCAACGCTATCGAAACCACAATCACTAAATCCAATGATGCATCTTGGGCGTTATTTAAAAAGCTTGATGCACAACATGGAAACGCCGGCGAAGTGACGACTTTCTTGGATGAAAAGGATCATTTCAAAGGTAAACACGATACCGAGTATCTGTATCGTATTCCCCTCAAGTAATCCCCACAAAATAGGAATCAAATAACGGTCTTATCATGGATATTTTCAAAAAGCAGGAATCCAACGTACGTTCATACTCGAACAGTTTTCCAGTCGTCTTTCGTAAAGCAAAAGGTACCTGGTTAGAAACAGAACAAGGCGAACGCTACCTCGATTTCCTTGCTGGAGCGGGATCTCTAAATTACGGTCATAACAATCCAGTACTTAAGCAAGCGCTCCTTGAGTACATTGAAATGGATGGCATTACACACGGCTTGGACATGCATTCAGAAGCCAAAGCCGCTTTTCTTGAAGCACTAAATCAATACATCCTTGAACCAAGAGGGCTGGATTACAAAGTCCAGTTCACAGGCCCAACCGGAACCAATGCCGTAGAAGCTGCAATCAAGTTGGCAAAAAAAGTGAAGGGACGCAACAGTATCGTTGCCTTCACAAACGGTTTCCATGGTTGTACGGCAGGCGCACTTGCAGCAACGGGTAATCAACACCATCGCCAAGGGGCGGGTTCTAGTTTAAACAATGTTACTCGTATTCCTTTCGAAGGTTATGCAGATATTGATGGCCTCAAATTGTTTGAAACCATGTTGTCAGATAACTCGGCAGGCATGGACAAACCGGCTGCAGTTTTATTAGAGACAGTACAAGGTGAAGGTGGCCTTAACGTTGCGTCTAACCAATGGTTGCAGCGTCTTAGCAAACTTTGTAAAGCACACGATATCTTATTGATTGTTGACGACATTCAAGCAGGCTGTGGTCGTACGGGTACCTTCTTTAGCTTCGAGCCAGCGGGCATTAAGCCCGATATGGTAACGCTGTCAAAATCGATTGGCGGTTATGGTTTACCAATGGCCATCGTTTTATTAAAACCTGAGTTGGATAAATGGAAACCAGGCGAACATAACGGCACATTCCGTGGCAACAATCATGCGTTTGTGACAGCAGCGAAAGCAATTGAAACATATTGGTCAAATGACCGTTTTGAAGCGCACATCAAGCGTTGTTCGAGCATGGTTGATGAAGTCATTCAGCGATCGGTAAAACGATTCCCAGAAATGTTTATACAGCGCAAAGGTCGCGGGATGATGATTGGTATTGAATGTAAGAACGGTGAAATCTCTGGTGATATTGCAAAAGCGTGTTTTGAGAACGGAATGGTGATTGAAACCGCAGGACCAAATGATGAGGTGGTGAAGTTCTTTTGCCCATTGACCATTTCTGAAGCCGAACTTACCCAAGGGCTTAATATCTTCGAGGGCTCGGTAGAAGCCATCGCAAGCAAACTTTTCAAACAAGCATCATAGCAAGGAAAGAATTATGATCGTTAGAACACTCGATGAGTGTCGCAATAGCGAAAGACGAGTTGTGTCTGATAACTGGGAAAGTGTCCGTATGTTATTGAAAGACGACAATATGGGCTTCTCATTCCACATCACGACGATATACAAAGGAACCGAAACACACATTCATTATCAGAACCATTTGGAATCTGTATTTTGCATGAGTGGAGAAGGGGAAATTGAAGTCGTTGGCGGTGAAACTTACCCAATCAAACCGGGTACGTTGTACATCCTGGATAAGCATGACGAGCATTACTTACGCGCCTATAAAAACAAAGAAATGGTCATGGCGTGTGTGTTCAATCCACCAATCACGGGTGCGGAAGTTCACGACGAAAATGGCGTTTATCCTCTGGTGGACTAGCCCACTGATGTTTTAAAGGGGTGATGTTTCACCCCTTTTTCTTCTCCATTCTTTTAAATTACCAATCATTAAGGCCCCCTCATGACATTTACCGTAGAAAAAATCGGCGGTACATCTATGACAGCATTCGATGCTGTACTCGACAACATTCTTCTTCGTCCACAAAACCCATATAACCGAATTTTTGTTGTTTCCGCGTATGGTGGTATGACAGACGCTCTATTGGAATGTAAAAAAACCAGTAAGCCAGGTGTCTATCAGCTTATCGCTAAACGAGATGAAACTTGGCAAGACGCACTCGCCTATGTTGAAAGCCGTATGCTGCTGACAAACGAACATATTTTTGCCGATCCGATGAATCGTATGCGCGCGGACAAGTTCATTCGTTCTCGCATTTCAGAAGCAAAAATATGCGTAACCAATATCCTAGAAACTTGCCAATACGGGCAGTTTTCTCTGCGCCAGTACTTACCGCAAATTCGTGAGTTTCTTTCATCCATTGGCGAAGCGCACAGCGCTTATAACACCGCCTTAAAGCTAAAGAACATGGGTATTAACTCGACCTTTGTTGACCTATCCGGTTGGGATAACCAACAACCTCGTAGTTTAGATGAGACAATACGTGAAGCGTTTGAAAAAATAGATGTGACCCAAGAGCTGCCAATCGTGACGGGTTATGCGTATTGCAAAGAAGGGCTGATGCTCACTTATGATCGAGGCTATAGCGAAATGACCTTTAGCCGAATTGCTGCAACAACCAAAGCTGACTTGGCGATAATTCATAAGGAATACCATTTAAGCTCTGCAGACCCAAGGGTTGTTGGTGTTGAGCGTGTCAATCCAATTGGAACGACCAATTATGATGTGGCCGATCAGTTAGCGAATCTTGGTATGGAAGCGATTCACCCAAATGCAGCAGCAGGACTGCGTGAAAGTGGGATTGAATTACAGATCAAAAATACGTTTGAACCAGAACATAAAGGGACACTGATCTCTGCAGATTATCGTCCGGAGAGTGATCGCATTGAAATCATTGCCGGTAAGCAGAAAGTATTTGCGCTTCATCTATTTGATCAAACCATGGTTGGAAAGGTAGACAACGTCAGCTACGAGTTGATGGAGATTATCGCAGATGCTCGCGTCAATCTCATAGGGAAGGAGATGAACGCAAACTCTATCACCTATTATCTAGGCGGCAGTGTAGAGAGCTTAAACAAAGTGCGCTACAAAGTAGAGAAACGCTATCCACAAGCCTCAATTAATGGACGCATGGTAGCGCTCATCTCTGCAATCGGTTCTCAAATCGATACCAATAAAACGTTAGCTAAAGGCGTTTTTGCACTGATGAATCGCGACGTGACACCCATTGCTCTCCACTCATCAATGAGAAACGTTAACGTGCAGTTTGTTGTGAGTGACGACGAGTATAAAGAAGCAATTTGTGCGCTACATGAAGAGTTCTTTGAACAAGACAGCGATACAAGTAAGTCGGCGAATGTCGCTTGAAGTTGATTGACGGCAGTTAACTATTAGGCAACGGTTAGCTGCTAATAGAAAAGAAGGGGCGTGTTTATCGTCCCTTTTTTGTGTCCGTCAACAAAGATCAAGACACTTGAACATATAGGGTTAGCTAGATAGAATTTTTGTTCCTCAGTATTTACCTCAACTAACACATGAAACTTATTCGCTGACGACACTTGCCTGATTTTTCAAACTTCACGTTCTACTCTGATATTCGGAGGGAACAAACTCGAATTAAATTAGGTAAACATCATGAATAAGAATCAAACCATTCAATCCGGTCATTACCACCTTAAAATTATCGTTCGTGGCAGCGGTATCCCTTTAGTTATTATCGGCAGCGCAGATTACTATTTGCGTGTCACGCCAACTGCATTGTTCGACCATTTCCAATGTGTCTTTGTCGATCATCGTGGCTTTGCTGAGTGCGACGTTATTCCCAATGCAACTGACGCAACGTTAGAGGCCATCAGTGCTGACATTAAATTGGTCATGGATAAGCTCGGCATCGAAAAAGCGTGGATGTTTGGTCATTCTGGGCATGCATTAATGGCAACCCATTTTGCTGTGAAGTTTCCTCAATATGTTGAAGGTTTAGTGCTTGCGAACATCTCACCAAATTTGTCACCACAAATGCAGGCGTTCCAATTTCAACGTTGGGAACAAGAAACGGACAAGGAGAGAAAGCAAGTTTTCGAACGTAATTTCCCATTACTTGCTCGCGACATTGAGCAAAATCCGGAGCGAAAATTCGTTCACTTGTGCCATCGATTAGGCGCGATGCGTTGGTATGATCCTGAGTTTAATGAACTGCCGTTGTGGGAAGGGTTTCCAACCCATACTGCTTTGTTAGATGAGCTTTGGGGAGAAGTGTTTGCTGAATTTGATACGGCGATTTATCAGCAACTTCCCACTGTACAGGTATTAGTGATCAGTGGAGAGAAAGATTTCAGCATTGCGCCAGTTTCATCATGGGATCAGATTGATTTTGGAGAGGCAG
Organism: Vibrio sp. D401a; assembly: GCF_030248515.1. Lineage (NCBI taxonomy): Bacteria > Pseudomonadati > Pseudomonadota > Gammaproteobacteria > Vibrionales > Vibrionaceae > Vibrio > Vibrio sp. D401a. Next base: position 23,690 of record NZ_JAHGAI010000036.1, read on the forward strand.
ATATGAATCTCGAAATCATTGCAGAATCGGCTCACACACCAATGCTAGAGCAACCAGAACGATTTGTGAAAGTGATGAGCGAATTAGTCGCAACGAGTTAATTCAATCACGTCTATCTATACAAACAAACAAAGCAAAGGAGCCCAAGCTGGCTCCTTTGAAGTATTTCATTCATCAACTTAGATATTTGGACGTGCCGTCTCGTTGGTTGATGGTGGAAGATGAGGAAGTGTTACCTCTGGTTGGTCACCCGTTAATGAGCGTAAGAACTCAGTAATTTTGACCGACTCTTCTTTCGTCAGTTTCTGACCAAGCTGAAGGTCGGCCATCATTGCTACTGCTTCCTCTAGATCCCAAACCGAACCGTCGTGGAAGTACGGATAGGTGAGTTCGATGTTACGTAGTGTCGGAACTTTGAACACAAACTTATCGAAATCATTACCCGTGATCGCTTTACGTCCAACATCTGGGTTATCCGTTGCAAACGGCTTCACTAAGCCCATCTTTTGGTACATTTGACCACCGGCGAGAGGGCCGCTGTGACACGCTGTACAACCTTTCGCTTTAAACAAGTTGTAGCCTTCGACCTGCGCTGTTGTTAGTGCTTTATCGTCGCCCTTCAACCAAAGATCGAACGGTGCGTTTGGTGTGCGTAAGGTTTGTTCAAAGGTCGCAATTGCGTCAGTCACGTTATCAATGGTGATCGTCTCACTGCCGTAGGCTTGTTTAAACCACTCGCGGTATTGAGGAATCGACTTGAGCGTGTCGATCGCAAGCTGGTGACTAAAGGCCATCTCAAGTGGGTTTTCGATCGGGCCAGCCGCTTGCTCTTGCAAATCTTTTGCGCGTCCATTCCAAAACTGAACAAAGTTCAAATCCGAGTTAAACACCGTTGGTGAGTTGATAGGGCCAATTGCCCATTTATGACCAATGGAGCTTGGTAGGTTATCGACGCCACCTTTTGCGATGTTATGGCAAGAGTTACAAGAAATGGTGTTGGAGGCGGATAAACGAGGTTCAAACCACAACGTTTTACCCAGTTCTACTTTCTTCGCATCAAGTCCAGCAACCGGTTCGATCACCTTGATGGGCTCTGCGGATTGGCGCTCTGCGTAGGCACCGAAAGATAGGACTGACAAGACGCTCACTGCTATAAGAGTTTTCATAATAACTTCCTTTTTAAGTGATTTTTCATTCTCACTAGGGCGGCGTACTTCTTATTGGTACGCTCTGGAAGTCACGGTATAGCAATCGTTTTATTCGATAAAATGCAAAAAATCGATGGTTTTTATGGCAAAAAACGATGTTAAAAACGCACAAACTTTGCACGATTTGATTTTGCTAGCTTCCCAAGCAGTTGGTCACCTTTCATTTACAAATATGCAAAGAATATAAACTACAAGTTCGTTGATTTAGGTCAATTATGCAATCAAGTGAACCTTGGTAGGCGAAAAACCTAAGATATAGGAGAGGCTCGGTTTTTATTGCGTAAATTATCGGTAAGAGTGGGGTATATAACAGGCAATAAGTCAGGTGTGTAGAATTATTCTATTTTAGGGATTTTGCTCTAAGTCTAAATGAGTTTTTGCATTTCAATTTCAATAAAGCTTGGTTATTGATCATGTTTCTGAGTATGTGAATTATTATCAGTTATGCATATGGTTGCTCATTGTCTAGTTTGATTTGTGTAACGTCACTGCAGCACGTATTGAGCGTACTACGCTGATTGTCTGTGTTTTCGTGTTGACAGTTTGGTACTAGGTAAAAATCAACAAGACTATGATTTCAAGGAACATTTTATGTTAAAGAAACTACTAAGTTGTTGTATCACCTCGGCACTCTGTTTTCATTCTTCTATCGCTTTTTCGCAATCTAATGAGATTGCGGACAGTGCAGAGTTACAACAAGCTCCCGACGCATTGCCTGCCACTTTGATGCTTGCTCCGGACGACATCGCCATTGCAGATCGCTACATAGTGGTATTTCAACAACCGCAAATGATGGCGAGTAACTCAACGGAATTCGAGCAATTCACGCAACAGTCTGTAGACCGAATGTCCGGTTTGTATTCGATACAAGTGGAGTCGGTTTTCGACCACTCGATCGGAGGATTTGTCGCTAACTTGAGTCCTGAGCAACTAAAAGATCTGCGTTCTGATCCTCGTGTGGATTATATCGAGCAGGACAGAATTCTATCGCTTGACCCAATAGTCTCGGCAGACGCAAATCAATCCAATGCCATTTGGGGGCTAGACCGAATCGACCAACGCAACTTACCACTCAATAACAACTACAGTGCCAACTTTGATGGGACTGGGGTAACGGCTTATGTTATCGATACTGGTGTGAACAATGCGCATGTTGAGTTCGGTGGGCGCTCGTTTTCTGGGTATGACTTTGTCGACAACGATGCAGATGCAAGTGACTGTAATGGACACGGTACACACGTTGCGGGCACCATTGGCGGCAGCTTGTATGGTGTTGCGAAAAACGTCAACCTTGTCGGCGTGAGAGTATTGAGCTGTAGCGGATCGGGTTCTACATCTGGTGTTATCGCCGGTGTGGATTGGGTGGCTGCGAATGCTTCCGGACCTTCAGTCGCCAATATGAGTTTGGGTGGCGGTCAATCTGTCGCTCTCGATAGCGCGGTGCAAAGTGCGGTTCAATCGGGTGTCAGCTTTATGCTTGCGGCAGGTAACTCCAATGCCGATGCGTGTAACTACTCTCCAGCGCGCGTTGCTACTGGTGTAACTGTCGGCTCGACCACCAGCACGGATGCACGTTCGAGTTTTTCAAACTGGGGCAGCTGTGTGGATGTGTTTGCGCCAGGCTCACAAATCAAATCTGCATGGTATGACGGTGGCTACAAAACCATTAGTGGTACTTCGATGGCGACACCACATGTAGCGGGTGTAGCAGCACTGTATCTTCAAGAAAACAGTTCGTTGTCGCCAAGCCAAGTAGAGGCCTTGATCGTTAGCCGCGCAACAAGCGGAAAGGTGACGGATACAAGAGGCAGCGTGAACAAGCTACTTTATAGCTTAACCGATGCAGATTGTGGCCAAGACTGTGGTGGCCCTGATCCAACACCGGACCCAGAAGGCAAGTTAACCTCGGGTGTGCCAGTGAGCGGTTTAAGTGGTTCAACCGGTCAAGTCGCGTATTACTATGTTGATGTAGAAGCGGGACAGCGCCTAACAGTACAGATGTATGGTGGCAGTGGTGATGCTGACTTGTATCTACGTTTTGGTGCAAAACCAGCCCTGAATTCATGGGACTGTCGACCTTTCAAATACGGTAACAATGAGACATGTACGGTCAGCGCAACACAAAGTGGACGCTACCACGTCATGATTCAAGGTTACTCAAACTATAGTGGTGTCAGCATTCAAGCGAGCTACTAGTTATTATTCTCGTTATTACAAGAGAACAAAGCCCACTTTCCGGTGGGCTTTTCTTTTGGCAATACGTGCTTGAGGATTACTGAGTTTCATAGGAGACGTTCGACGTTATTCAAACGCATCAGTCTTTTGCTTCAAGAACTCAATGAGAGTGCGAACTCGAAGCGGCATCAAGGCTTTCTCTTGGTACACCGCATAAATCGGAATCTCTAAATCGTGCACATCGGGTAGAATGCGAACTAAATCTCCTCGCGCTAATTCTTCCTTCATCATAAAGCTTGGCATGATGGCAAACCCAAGATGATTCAAAACGAATTCTTTGACTGTCGCAGCGGTTCTCACTTGCACTTTTGGACTGTGAACCAAGCGCGTGACCTGACCTTGGCTGTTGGTCATCGTGAGTTGCTTATCGCCGTGAACGATATGGTGGCTAATCCAATCCAACGAGAGAAGATCTTCTGGTGCCAATACCGTTTCTACCTTGCTGAGATAGGTTGGCGTAGCGCAAATCATGTCGCGAAAATAGCCCAGCCTAACCGCATATAAACTCGAATCTTCCAAAGCGGAAGAGGCGCGCAATGCAATATCACAACGAGATTCAATCAGATTGCTGTAACTGTCGCTCTCAATAATGTCGAGTTTGATTTCCGGATAGAGGTGTAAGAACTCACTCAATATATCGACCAAAGCTGAGCTAGGCGTGGAGATACGAATCGTCCCACTTGGGATTTGATTGGCGTCTTGTGTTTCTGCATTCGCTTCTGAGGCGATATCACCAATCAGTTTGCATTTCTCGTAGTAACGTAACCCAGCGTCAGTCAACGAAAGCGAGCGAGTGGTGCGATGCAACAGACGAGTATTCAGCGCTTGTTCGAGCTTAGAGACGATCTGCGAGACGCGTGCCTTGCCAATATCAAGATCGTCCGCTGCTTGAGTAAAGGATTGTTTCTCTGCCACTTTAGCAAAGACCATCATGTCATCGAGTGAGATCATACCGATTACTTTCCAAAAGCTATTTATTATTGTTTAGTCAGAATGAACAATTAGTTTAATCAAAGGCTAATTATCTATCAATCATCAAACGATATAGTGTCTCCATCGACAGCGGGAAGCCAAAACAGCTTGGTCATTTCCGCCTTATTCAGAAAGAAATAATGTAAGAATTGAATGGAGAAACCATCATGTCAGATCGCAAAATTCTAGTAACAGGCGCATCAGGTAAACTAGGTTCACAAGTCGTAAAAGCATTGCTTGAAGACCTAAATGTTCAACCAAGCCAATTGATTGTGACCACTCGTAACGCAGATAAACTACAAGCGTTAGCAAGCCAAGGTGTAGATGTTCGCGAAGCGGATTTTTCTAGCCCAGAGTCATTAGAGAAAGCATTCCAAGGAGCAGACAGCATGCTACTGATCAGCATTGACGCTTCTGGTCCTCGTACTCAAGCACACTTGAATGCGGTATCGGCAGCCGAAAAAGTAGGAGTGAACCATATTGCCTACACATCCATGCCTTCAGCAGAAAGCTCGCCAGTGATGTTTGCTCATGAGCACGAAGCTACCGAAAATGCGATTAAACAAAGCAGCATCCCTAATGCCACCATCACGCGCAACAACTGGTATTTTGAAAACTTGGCCGAGTACTTTGCCAGCATTCTGCAATCCGGTTATTGGTTGACGTCGGCAGCAGAAGGTCGCTCGGCTCAACTGTCACGTAAAGATCTGGCTTTTGCAGCGGCGTCTGCTTTAGTAAAACCAGCACAAGGAAAAGTGATCTTGCCAATGAACGGCGCGCAATCTATGACACACGCAGAAATGGCGAAAGTGATAGATAAAGTACTGGGTACATCGATTACTATGGTGGACTTATCTGATGAGGATTACCAAGCGAAGCTTGAGTCGTTTGAACTGCCTGCACCAATCGTAGAGTTGTGCGTCACAATGGACAAACACAACAGAGGAAACTATTCAGATGGTACGAGTGAAGCGTTTGAAAAGCTGACTGGTAAACAACCGCAAAACTTTGAGGCGTGGCTTGAGGAGAATAAAGCAGAACTACATAAGCTGGTGAACGTCTAAGATACACAACCTTATTTAGGACGGTATAGATGAGGAAAAAAGAGGCGTTAAGTTCTAGTAGCAGATACCCGCAAATTTATCCGTCAAAACGAGAGTATGAATTTCATTACTAACGTCCAGAGCATGGATACGAATAGCTAGGTAAGGTTTTGCCAGAGAGTGATCTTTACCAAAACAAACTGTAATAGTGCCTGCAACAAACTGTTTAAGAGTGATTTGCAACGCTTGGCATTTTTGCTTTGCGTTGCATTTAGCGTTTAAGATGGCATGCGGCGGCTCCAGTATTGCCTTGCTCACACCTTAACAGAGCGTTATGAGGCCTAATCTATAAGTAGGCTCTCTTCTTCCCACCGACTCTCTGTACGTTTATCTAGGCGTCCACTCATTCGAGTAAGAAAGAGTGCGACGATCACTATCACAGCACCAATCCACGGGGTATGCATCAATCCCAATTCAGATACAATCATACCACCACCCCAAGAGCCAAGAGCAATGCCAACGTTAAACGCCGCAATGTTTAAGCCAGATGCGACATCTACCGCATCGGGAGTGAATTTTTCGGCTAGTTTGACCACATAAACTTGTAGTCCAGGAACGTTACCGAATGCGAAGGCACCCCAAACTAAAATGGTCGCCACCGCAGCGATAGGGTTAACGGCGGTAAAGTTAAATACAACTAAAATAGTGGCTAGTCCCGAAAAAATAATCGTTAATGCTTTAATCGGCCCCATTTTATCGGCCATTTTACCGCCCCAAATATTACCAATCGCCACGGATACACCGTATACCAGCATAATAAGGCTGATAGCATTGGCGTTGAATCCTGTTTCCTGTTGCAAAATTGGAGCAAGGAAAGTGAAAGCAGTAAATGTTCCACCGTAGCCGAGTGCCGTAATTGCATAAACCAGTAGTAACCTTGGTTGAGTTAGTACTTTTAATTGTGATGATAATTTGGCCGCTGCTGGCTGCTTCAGGTTGCTTGGCACTAAGAAAATACTACCAACCAACGCGATCAACCCCAACAAAGCAACAATTAGAAAAGTCGATTGCCAACCAAAAGTTTGACCGATGTATGTACCGAGCGGCACTCCCGTTACTAATGCTACTGTTAACCCCGTAAACATAATTGCAATCGCGCTGGCTGCTTTTTCTTTGGGCACTAGTCCTGTCGCAATCGTAGATCCGATAGAGAAAAACACGCCATGGGCTAAACCCGTCAAAATGCGGGCAATGATTAGGGTGTTGTAACCAGGTGCTTGCCATGCCAATAAGTTACCAACAACAAACAGTGACATAACAGTAATGAGTACGTGCTTACGGTTCCACTTTCCCGTTAGCGCTGTTAAAACAGGTGCGCCAATCGCAACACCCAGTGCATAAAGGCTCACTAGTAGTCCTGCGGATGGTAGTGAAACGTTTAGGTCAGAAGCCATGGTCGGGATCAAACCCACGATCACAAACTCCGTTGTTCCGATTGCAAAGGCGCTGAGCGTCAATGCGAGAAGTGCTAATGGCATATCATTTACTCTCTTCTGTTAGGTTCTAGTACACAGCAGCGAATGTGTTTATCAAGATGTTGCTGAGTCCTGATTTGGTGGAGAGATTCTGCGTTGAATTTCCATTGCAAAAAATAGGTTATTTAACAAATGATATTTGTTATAAATGCAATAATTAAAATTAAACCGTTCAGAAAATGGTAGGTAAAAATGCGCACAAAATCGGATGATTTAGAAATTCTACTTTCTGTGATCGATACTGGCGGATTTACAGCGGCAGCAGACAGCTTAAATATACAGGTGGCACGGGCATCGCGAGCGGTGAGTAAGGTGGAAAACCAGCTTGGTGTGACGATCTTAAACCGAACAACAAGACGTATTGAGCTAACGGATGAGGGGCGACAATTTGTTGAGTCGGTGCGAATAGGGCTTATGCAGCTACAACAAGCGGAAGATGAAATCATATCCCGAGGCGAATTACCCAAAGGGAAGTTACGCGTCGATGCCGCCAGTCCATTTGTATTTCATCAGTTGGTTCCGCTAGTACAACCATTTAATCAAGCCTATCCTGATATTGAGTTGGAGTTGACCTCTAATGAAGGTTTTGTTGATTTGCTAGAGAAGAAAACCGATATCGCTATTCGTATCGGTGCATTAAATGATTCAACGTTACATGCTAGGCCTCTTGGCAGAAGTTTACTTTACATTGTTGCTTCACCTGATTATTTATCAAAGCGCGGCTTTCCTAGTAAGAATAGTGATTTGGAACATCACGATACCATCGGATTTTCTACGCCCAAAACACTTAATGAATGGCCTCTAAAAGGATTTTCAGGACTGACACCAACGCTCACCTCAAGTAATGGCGAAACAGTTAGGCAGCTCGCGTTGACGGGGAATGGGATCGCCTGTCTGTCAGGGTTTATGGTTAAGGAAGACATTGCTGAGGGAAGATTAATTTCTTTATTAGAGGGAGAAAAAATCAGTCACTCCGGTAGAGAACAAATCAATGCGGTTTATTATAAATCTTCTTCTGTCGCCAAGAGGATTTCTGCGTTCATTGATTTTATTCAGCCTAAATTAGACCTGTAAATGGTTCAACGTGAGGTGAGTCCACGCCTTGCTTACACTACTTTTTCAGGCTTCTTAGGCAAAAACTTTAAAGTCCCACGGTACTTCGACATATAACAGGACCATTACGGGTACATTCTTGAACTCTTTAGCAAATATTATTTGTCTTTGTGGCTATCAATATGATGGGATGGGTTGCCGGTATTCTTCCTAGGTAATAACAGAGCGTTATCCACATTGAATATATATCAAAATTACGATTCAAAGGTGCTCCAACTGCTCCAACTTATGCTTAACCTTTCGATTTTTAACAGGAACCTTAAGTGAAATCCTGCGTTATATTTTCATCGCATATGGCTTAAGGTTTATAGTTTTAAGTTGAACAATCATTCATAATAAGTGTCTTATTTTTTATCTGTTTTATAAATGTACTGGTCGATTCTATGAAATTTGGATTTATGGTTGTCAGTTTGATGAGTAGTTTTTCTCTAAATAGTTTAGCTAACGATATCGTGAGTACTACGTCAGTTAGTGAAGGAGAGGCAAGTTGTATTAGTGTCGTTTGCAAAAGTGTCATTGTAGAGGAAAGTGTTTCTAAGGCTGGGGAGTTTCCAAAAAGAACCGGTAACGAGACCTTGTCGGCAATAGGGAGCGTACTGTTTATAGCTGGTGAAATTGGTTTAGCTGAAAACTTACAAGAAGAAGGTCCTTACAAATGGGCTTCGGAGAGACCTTGAGTCGAAGCGTTCACTTTTACTAAGCTAGATCTAGGTCTATTGTTTGAGCTGGAAAAATACCCCATAAAGGTAATACTGAAGCCTTCTAGTTTTTTGTACCTAAAAGCAAAAGCGCCCACATTTATTCAAAAATATGGGCGTTTATCTTTCTAACTTCCTACTTGGTATTGCTTGGACGCTTCCAATGCTATCATCGACGTTTTATGTTTTGCTCAGTTTGCAAGTTGTAACCATGCGCAAACCTGCTAGAACATTAGCAATTGTCGCTGCGACAACGATAGTAAAGGCATTACCCCGCAATTTTACTTAATGATCATCTGATAAAATTGTAGGAAGCAAGTCCACAAGTAAAGAAATGGGAAGTTTAGATCTGAGATAATATAAGTCAGAAGTAATAGTGGTAATTCAACGAAGCCTTCGTCTCGCTGTTATGTTTGCCAAAAATAGAAGTATTTAGTTGGCTTGTGTCTACTTTGAAGCCGACTGACATATTCTCTGCTACCATGTATCCACCACCTATTTCAATTTGGTTGCTCCAACCTTTGAGTTCCTTAACATAGGTCGTCTTAGGGTTCGCATAGAGCCAATGACCAGCATCAAAACCATACATCGCGTACACACCAGTCTGACCTACTAGTGAGTCTTTGTTGCATTTTACGCCCGCTACTTTTGCGTTCATCCAAGTATTACCACCGTACAGCATCGGTACAACGATGATGGCATCAGTTACTTGGAACTTCTGAACGACACCAGCCATTATTGTATTCGTAGCATCATAGCCTGTAATACCATCACGCTTTTCAGTTAGTTTCTGATAGCCACCAATCGCATCAATAGACCAGCCAAATCCTGAACTTTGATCAATATTGAAGTATCGAGCTCGATAGTCAATGCCACCATTAAAGTTGTTAGTACCAAGCTCTGCTGTCATTACCTGTGAAGTTCCATTTTCTGTTAAGCCGTAAACAAAAGTTGAGCGAACACCTTTATTGTTACCACTTACATCTTTTTCTACGCCAAAGCCAGTATAGCTCGCTGTCGGATCACCATAGTTAACTTTCTCTGTCTCTGCACTTTGACCAAGAAGTCCTGCTTCCTCTTGAAGTTCAGTAGTGATCACACCCTGAACTGTTGCTTCGTCTAAATAGGCTGCTTGAGCACCAAATGTTGATAAGAATGCGAGTGTTAATAATGACTTTTTCATCTGTTTTGCCTTAAGGGTTAATTTTATTTGCTTGCAGTCAATAGCGTTTGCATGACATGCATATCTCAGCTTGTTCCCTTAGCTAGCAATCTTCCTATCGCTTAAATATGTTCTGCTGATAATCCGTTAGGGTTGGAGGTTACGACTATTCGCACCTTGTAAATTTGTTAATTGGGATCTGTATTACTGCTGCGCAGCCGCAGATAGTAGTGTTGGAACTACGTCCAAAAATGTCATTGCAACAGTGCGTTTAGCTTGGTGCTCGGGTTGAGAACCATTGAAGTGAAGAACAATACCTGTTGAAGGTTCGCCGATAGTCACTTGACCGTGGATTCCCACAAATGCCAAGAATTTGTGCCCCTTAATGTTGAAAGTACGAATCTGGTCTTTGTACCAAGCATCTTTTGCCATTTTTGATTCAGAGCCATTAGCCCATGCGATACGCACTTCTTCATTGCCTTCGAGGAGGTTATTGATAAATTCTGGAGCGATGATTTGCTCTCCCGCTCGATTTTTGCCACCGTTGACAAGTACATCCATCATCTTAGCGACATCTCGTGGTACGGCGTTAAGGCCGCCAGAGCCAACCGCTTCACCGTTAGAATTTGATTGTAAATAAGCGTTGTTCTCAAATCCGACTTTTTTCCAGATGCGCGCTTCCATGTTTTCCGCAAGTGACTTACCAGTAACACGTTGAACAATCATGCCTAGCATTTCAGTGTTCGCACATTGATAGTCGTAAGTGATACCAGCCTCTGTATCCAATCGCTTGTTTAGCGTTGCGCCAAAGTCTAAAACCGATTCGAGCTCTGGGTATTGGTTTTTACCGTACCACTCTTGTACATGCGTCATTCGTTCGTCCCAAAGCATGCCTGGTGTAAAATCAATTTTTATACCTGAACGCATATCTGCAACTTCTTGGACCGTTGCACGAGCAAAGCCGGGTGATGCTTTTAGTTCTGGTAAGTAATCTGTAATAAGTGCATTCATATCCACTTTTCCTTCTGCTACTAGCTGTGAAAGCGTCATAGAAGTGAACGATTTAGTAATACTCATCATCAGGTGAGTACGATCTTTATCCATTCCGTTCCAGTAGTACTCGTCGACCAATTTCCCATCCTTCAGAATGACAAGTGCATCTGTATTTAGTCGATCACGAATGATGACATCGAGTGGGTATTCACCGTCAATGTCATGCCCTGATAGTTTCGATAGTTCTAAGCCAGATGCCTTACCCAGATCGTGAGAGTAATCGCCAGTTTTAAGCTCAACATGTGGTGTGAACCTATAGGCGTTAATCATTGTTGTACGAGCAAGTACACCATGGTCCCAGTTTTGTTGAGTAATACCGACTGCTGAAGCTGCTTCAAGGAACGCTTTATCAGGGGTGTGGAGAGTTGCTGCCTGCACGCCAAGTACTGAAGTTAGCGCGATTGTTGCTGCTAGGATCGTTTTTTTCATGCTTAATGCCTCATCTACAAGTGATTGGTATTAGCGGTATTGAGTATTGTGGTTTTCGATACCGCGTTGAGTTTTGATGAGGTCAATTTATCTAGTCGATAATTACCAAGCAATTTGAAAGGTTTTAGAGATTCCTAGAAAACGCTCTATGTGGATGCGTCGGGGTATATACGTACAGGCTTCAAGTTCGGGAAAAAGAAGTTTTAATTAATACGATAAAAATCAGATTGATATAAGGGGGCGTTGTTTCTTAAACGAGTCTAATCTTTTCTAACGCTTTCAAAGAACAAAGGATTACTTTAGAAAAGAGAAGTTAGACATGATGGAGGCCTACAAGAACCGAAGAGGGCAGTGACATGATCTATTTAGCAATCGCCATTATTTCAGAAGTTATCGCAACAACACTTCTCCCTGTTACCAATGGCTTTACTAAACTACTGCCCTCCATTGGCTGTGCAGCTGGCTATGGTGCCGCATTTTACTACCTATCACTTGCAACAGCTTCCGGCATGTCAAGCTCTACAGCCTATGCGATATGGTGCGGTGTGGGTATTGTGCTGATTGCACTGGTTCAAGCTCTGCTCGGTAAGTTGCCAAACGCTCAGACAATTCTTGGCTTAGTTTTCATCATATCTGGTGTTACGTTGATCAATTTAGGTGGGAATGTAAGCCATTAAATTGGCAGTGTCTTTGGGTGATAAAGAGGGAAAAGTATCATGCTTTGCCCCTCTTGGTTACAATTAAGGACTATTCAGACCAACCTGACCATTTCACCCAGCTCTCGATTAATCTTGGGTCTCCATACGTGCGTGCAAAGCGTGGAAAACTTTGTGGACACGACACTCCCAAGGTTAATTGCGACCACTCGTTGAGTTTGTAATGACTGGTGTAACCATCCTCCATCATCGCATCAAAGGCTAAGTGGCATTTCTTCCAAAATGCATGATTGGTTTGTCCTTTTTTTGCTTCCCAAGGGAAAGAGGGCAATACTTCTGATTGGGAATATATCGCCTCTCCCATCATATGCAGTAAGCGACTTACCTTATCGATTCCAATATCTTGTAATGTAATGTCCCTTACAGCGTTAATATCGTCACCATACTTTGCAGCAACGTTATTAATAATAAAATCCATATCGAGGTCAGTACACAGCTTATAGCCAAACCAGTCTAGCTTTGACAAAATCTCATCTCGATAGTCTTCTTTGGTAAACTCTTTGTTGCGAATCGCGCGTCGGTAAGCGACAGACTTTTGATTCTTATCTGTCAGATAGGATTGGAGGTTAGGATAGGCTTCTAACGCTCCTGGGTTCTGTGCCAAAATATCAAGCAATTTCTCTTGATCAGTTAAAATGTCACCTAGTTCAGCGCGAGTTTTAGTATCCATTATCAAATCTCTTCAATAGTCAGCTTGTCATTGATATTAAACGGATGAAGCTGTGTTTTCTAGACTACATAGGCTGCGAATTAACCGCATGTTTTTAAATTTCTCACCTATTATGTGCCTTTTAAATCTACTACCTATTAATTACTTCACTGCTTCCGCTTCCACTAGCGGTGCTTGAGTCGCAGACAAGTTTTGTTTTACGTAACTAGTAAGTTGTAACCATGCAAACAAGCCTGCTAGAACGTTAGCAATTGTCGCCGCGATGACGATTGTAAAAATGTCACCCTGTAACGAGCCGATGGCAATCGCTGGGATGTACAGAACCACCAATCTTACAAAGCAAACGAATAGGGCAGTTTTGGGTTTACCTAATGCGTTGAAGATGGAAGTCACAACCATACACAAACCTAAAGGGCCGTAGCTAAACGGAATCACCCAAAGCGCTAGCTTTAACCAGTCTTGCATTGTGTTGTCCGCCGATAGTAGAGGAACAACGATTGGTAAACTCACCACCAACAAAGTTGCGATGACCAAGTGGAACAAATTCACAAAGCGAGAAGCCGATTGTACGAGCGCTTGGATTGAATCAAAACGTTCGGCACCGAGTTCACGGCCAATCATTGGTGGCAAAGACATGGTGAGTGCCAGCGTGAAGATCAGCAAGAAGCTTTCCACTCGGTTTAACAAACTCCAAAATGCGATTTCATTAGTACCAAGATGAGCGATGAACATAACCGTCACGAAAGCACTGACTGACGGTAAAATCTGATTCATCATGGTTGGAATCGTGGTTTTGATCAGCAGGGCGACATCATTTTTGCTAGCTAAAGCCGAAGAGAAAGGCGCGAACCATTGTCGACCTTTAGCTTTGTGCATCATGTAACCCGCGCTGATGGCAAAGCCAAGCATCGATGCTAATGCAGCACCCGCAATCCCCATGTTTAGAACGAACATAAAGATCGGATCAAGCACGAGGTTAATAAGGCTTGCGATAACAAAGACAGAGCCCGTGACTTTAGTATCGCCATTCGCACGGTAAACACAGGTCATCAAATACAGCACGGCACTGGATAGTGCGCTCAACAGCCATAAGCCCCAGAACTGACCAAATAACGTTTCGAGTTGTTGGTATTGCGCGCCACTGTCTTTCAAAGAGACAAAAGCAGAAAACACGCTTTGCTCCATCAAGCACAACGCAAATCCAATGAGAGTGATAAAAGCGCTGCCGACCATCAATGCAAGTGAAGCGATATTTGTCGCGCGTTGCGTATTATTTGCACCAAAAGCATGTGAGATGATCGACGTTGCTGCGACACCAATGCCGACTTGAATGCCAATAAAGCCAGCTTGAAACGGCATCGTGATACCTTGCACAGTAAGCTCGTTCACGCCAAGCATGCCGATAAACACTGCGTCGATAAGTTGTACTGACATGATCGCAAAAAGACCGACAGTCAACGGCAGTGTTTTTTCGAGAACGGATTTTAAGGTCGAGGAAATCTCTATCATCACAAGGCTCTTGATTCGAAAGTTCGGGAACAATGCCAGTATAGGGTTGCGATTGTTAATGATAAGAGGGCTAATCCCTAAATCAGTTTTTAGATTTGGTTAATAATCCAAATCAGTCGGCGTATTTGTGTTGTGTGTTTGACTGGTTATACTCAACGTATCTTTCTGAAAATATGCGTATTCGTTAGCCAATCTGATATGAAAAACAGCCTCAGTATTCGAGCTTATACCAAGCAATTACAGAGCCATTCACACGGGGATTATCATCAATTGGTGTTGCCTATCCACGGCAATATTGCGATTGAGATGACAAACTTTGTCGGTAAAGTCACCGTTGGTGAGTGTGTCGTGATTCCTGCTGGCACTGAGCATGGGTTCAAAGCCGATGAAATGGCGCGTTTTATTGTTGCGGACTTGGACGTTTTGCCAGAGCACTTTCTTACGGAACAATTGGCAGTGTTTTCTGTTACGCCACCACTGTTAAGCTATCTTCATTTTGTAGAAAAACAGTTGCAGCACCAAGTTGATAGTGGGTTAGAGAGCTCGATTTTGAATGTGTTCTCTATGCTATTAGAACAGCAGACCCACGCAAAGCCTGTTGACCCTAGGATTCGAGCAGTACAAAGCCATATTGCTGAAAACATGGATACGCCTTTGTCTATCGATGAGTTGGCTAAGATAGCTTGTTTGAGCCCGACTCAATTTAAGAAGCGATTTAAAGAAAGTCTTGGTATCAGTACATTGCAGTACATTACTGAGTTGCGAATGGAAAAAGCCAAAGCTTTGCTCACACATACCGACTTACCAGTTCAACTGATTGCCGAGCGGGTCGGGTACACCGATTTATCTGCGTTCAGTCGTCGCTTTTCAATCCACTTTGGTTTGTCGCCACGCGAGTTAGCCCGTCAATAACGTCTCATTAAACGATTCTTGCGTCCTTTCTGCAAAGTCCGTTCTTCTTAATCAACGTATCCTTTTCTCTACGGAAAATCATTATAGAGAAATAAAGCATGTCATCTGTTGCGATTCAATCGACGAGTCAATATCAAGCGGGCGCACTGGCGATCTTGTTCGCTTCTTTGATGTGGGGAACGACAGGCACAGCCGCGAGTTTTGCTCATCAAGTCAGTCCGTTAGCCATTGGCGCTTTTGCTATGGGTCTTGGTGGAGTGATTCAAGCAATGTTATCTTGGCGTAGCATCCGTCATCAACTCCATCAGATTTTACTGTTTAAGTTAGCGTTAACAATAAGCGGCGTTGCATTAGCTGTGTATCCTTTGGCGTTTTACACGTCGATGAAGCTTTCTGGTGTTGCCGTTGGTACCGTTATCTCAATTGCCAGTGCGCCTTTCTTTACCGTTTTAATAGAGTGTCTTTTTAGCAAAGGTAAGCGCATTTCTACCCAATGGTGGGTGAGCTTCGCATTTGGTGTGGTGGGCATCATGATGTTAGTCATGGCGAAATCGGGTGGGGCGGTTGAATCAGACCAAGCCTCTTATCTTTTGGGCATCGTTTTGGGGCTCATCGCAGGGTTAAGTTACGCCATTTATTCGTGGGCCGCTAAGCGAATGATTGATAGCGGAATCAAATCCCAAGCGGCGTTAGGTAGTATCTTTGCTGGTGGTGCTCTGTTGTTATTGCCTAGCTTAGCGTTTACCGGAGAAAACCTATTCACCGGCGTCACGAACGCTTTTGTTTCAGTCTATATGGCGATCGTTCCAATGTGTTTGGGTTATCTCGCGTATGGTTATGGATTAAGGCACGTTGATGTTAGCAGTGCAAACCTTCTCACGTTATTTGAACCTGTTGTTGCGGCGGTGTTGGCGGTTTGGATTGTTGGGGAGAAGATTGCTGTCTCTGGTTGGATTGGCGTTGGATTGATTGGTGTATGCCTGATTCTTCAAACCTTAGATAAAGAGGCGAGCAAACCAAAACAGATGACATGATTTCCTCGCGAATAAGGTTCCCAAACTAACGGACATCGATGAAAAGCGTTAACTCGCATGCATATCGGTTTTTCGTTTTCTATGAAATAGAACTGCCATTGCTACGGTCTGTCTTAATCAACGTATGACCAGTTCGCTATTTACTAAAAGTATGAACACATTCGGGGAAGATTATGTGGATTAAGAAGAATCATCGCTGGGCTTTATCTGAAAACGAAGCGACGCCAGAGTCCGTCTATAAAGAGCGTCGCGAAATACTGAAAAAGCTTGGCATTGCGGTTGTTGGTATGCCACTCGCTGCGAATGCACAAGCGGGTATTTTGGACATCTTCTCGTCAAAGGAAAAGCCAGTCTCAGACAATCGAATTGACCTTAGCGCAGCAAAGCCACAGCAGTACCAAGCGGATCTTTCTCTTACTCCTGAAAGTAAGGTTCTGAAATACAATAACTTCTATGAGTTTGGTACCGATAAGTCTGATCCCGCGAAAAATTCTTCTGAATTTGTGTCTGACCCATGGACGGTTGAGATAGACGGCTTGGTGAATAACCCGATTAAGCTCGACTACGACGACATCTTTAACAAGTTCACACTTGAAGAGCGAATCTATCGTTTGCGTTGTGTGGAAGCGTGGTCAATGAACATTCCGTGGATTGGTTTTCCTTTAGCGGACATCATCAAAATGGCGAACCCAAAAAGTAGCGCGAAATACGTCGCTTTTGAAACCCTCTACGATCCAAAACAGTTCCCAGCTCAAGGCTCGTTCAGCAGTATTGAATATCCTTACGTCGAAGGGCTTCGCCTTGATGAAGCAATGAACCCGCTCGCGCTGATTTCTGTGGGTTTATACGGTAAGACGCTTGCGCCACAAAACGGTGCGCCGCTTCGCTTAGTTGTACCGTGGAAGTACGGCTTCAAGAGCATCAAGTCTATTGTTCGAATTCGTTTAACTGACCGAGAGCCGCCAACAACGTGGAATCGTTTAGCGCCAAATGAATACGGTTTTTACGCGAATGTGAACCCGAATGTCGACCATCCACGCTGGAGCCAAGCAAGCGAGCGTTTCATCGGCGAGGGCAGTGTGCTCAGCTCTCGCAGGCAGCCAACATTAATGTTCAACGGCTACGAGGAAGAGGTGGCACATCTCTATAAGAATATGGATCTGAGGAAATTCTATTGAGAAAGCTGACGCCAAAATACATCATTGCGCTTAAAGTCCTGATCCACCTTGTCTCTCTCGGTTTCTTAGGTCTGCTGGTCATTGCGATTAATACCGACAACTTAGGTGGCGATCCTGTTCAAGGCATCATTCATTACACGGGTATTAGCGCGCTTAATACGTTGTTTATTACCTTACTGGTTTCTCCGCTTGCACGTTGGACCAAGCAGGGTTTGTTAGTTCGAGTTAGGAGACTACTCGGGCTATACAGCTTTTTCTGGGCAGTGCTTCATTTGGTTGCGTTTGCTGTGCTCGATTTGGGGTTAGATTGGAGTTTGCTTGCCTCTGAAATCGTCAAACGCCCTTATTTGACCTTTGGTGCGGCAGTGTGGGTAATCTTGTTACTTCTGGCGGTGACTTCGACTCAATCCATTCAACGTAAAATGGGGCCTAAATGGCAAAAGCTGCATAACTGGGTTTACTTAGCTGCGATATTGGCACCGATTCATTTCTATTGGTCGGTGAAGTCAGAGGTAGCAGAGCCAACCATCTATATCCTAATCGCCATTGGTTTGTTGCTGGTGCGTTGGAAGACATTGAAGCAGCGAGTGTTTCGAAAAATGTTATCCAGTTGATGCGCCGTTAGACTAATTGCGATACATGAATCAACAGACTAAAAGGGGCTACGTGAGCCCCTTTCTTAATTGGATAAAAAGCCGCTAACCCAAAACCCAAGCTTTCTGTTGCTGTTGGCTCACCACGCTTCTATTCCTTTTGTTCGCTCTCGCCAAAGACCTTGAACTAGGTCTATCAAATCCCATCACAACGCTCATACCGTTAGCCCGAACCCTACGACTAATGTCTAACCACCTGAGACTATTTGTATTTTTTCGTTTGGTATAAGGTACTAGCAACTGAATTTTAAGAGTTCATAAAGATCAGTCATCGAGTTCTCGTAGCAGAGAATTTATAGACAACGACTCGCTTAATCTTCGTTTAGTGAGTAAACAACGTTGGTTGGAAAAACACACCTTAGAGTGTGAACGAAAGGAATCACAATGAGCAGCACTTTAGAGTCCGTACATATTGGAATAGATAAGCCTAAAGCCAGTGAGGATGAACTCACTTATGAACAACAACATAAACCAAGTTCGGAGTTTGAGTCCCGAGAACAATATTTAGAGCACGAGTTGCAAATCATGGCGCCTAAGCGTTGGCGTCCCAATTTGCCGTTTAAAGATTATCGATTCGAGGTAGAAGACACCATTCCAGCGATGGCTGCGACCATTGGTAAAGTCGTTATGGTGGGAGCCATCGCAGCAACCTTTGCCGGAGCGCTAGGGCTGAATGAAGGCTTTATTTTAGAAAATGTTCGTTATGAACTACTCATCGCCTCTGTTTTCATTATTCTTTTTTCAGGCTTTCTACTGCCGACCGCAAACCTCGCGGGTACACACGGCCCGCTAATCCCACTAATTCCTATCGTCGTTGCAGCAGGCGGGCACCCAATGGCCTTTGGTCTGTTGATTGGCGCTTTTGGCATACTGCTAGCCATCAGTAAAGGTGGTAGTATGCTGGCAAACCTTACCAGTAAAGGCGTGTGTGGCGGCTTATTACTATACCTAGGCTTTGTTGGAACCGTCTCTCAAGTGAAAAAACTGTTCGCTTGGGCAGAGGGAATAGGGATGAGTCACATCGCTTTTGTCGTGATCTTTTGCACCATTATATTATACGCATTATTGGAACATTTTCGTAAGCGTTGGCTAGCGGTTCCTCTTAGTTGCTTGCTAGGCGGTACGTTAGCTTTTGCCATGGGGGCGCCGTTTTCTTTTCAAACCGAGCCCGGCTTACCCAATATGAACCCGATGTATTGGTGGGGAGAAGATACAGGTTGGATGCTAGGTTTACCGACGATTGAACACTTCATGGTGGTACTGCCTTTTGCTATTTTGGCCGTAGCCATGTGGTCGCCTGATTTTTTAGGGCATCAAGTATTCCAAAAAATCAGCTATCCAGAACGTACAGAAAAAGTACATATGAACATCGACGATACCATGACCACAGCGTCAATTCGTCAGACGTTCGGCTCTTTGCTCGGTGGTACTAACTTTACGTCTTCGTGGGGAACTTACATCGTTCCTGCGGCTATCGCTAAACGTCCTATTCCTGCTGGTGCTTTGCTAACGGCACTGTTCTGTATCATCGCTGCTGTTTGGGGCTACCCAATGGATTTAGCGATATGGCAACCTGTACTTTGTGTTGCGCTTATTGTTGGGGTATTTGTGCCTTTGCTAGAAGCAGGAATGGAAATGACGCGTGAAGGGAAGACCACTCAATCGGCAGCGATTGTTGTATTTTCTTCAGCGCTCGTTAACCCTGCATTTGGCTGGTCTCTCACCATGTTGCTAGACAATTTAGGCTTAGTCGGCTGTAAAGAACGTAGTGGAGAGCTGAGTAAAATGAGCCGTTGGGTGTTGCCAGGCATTATGTTTGTTGTGCTAACAAGCGTAATGGCGTTGGTTGGTCTATTACCGGGAATTCCAGCGATTATCCCGAGTTTTCGTTAGGTAGGCTCATCGTACGATTTTATAGTTTGAAGACCCTTTTTCTAACCTGATAGAAACGGTTTAGTTCTGTTGATCTAAACCGTTTTTTGTCCCATTTCGAGTTAGAACAGAAGTGATGAGATAACACTGGATTAATCCTCTAACATAGGCGGCCGTTTGTTCTTGTGCCAACCTCCTATGGTCGCTCATATCAAATCAACTGATGCTTGCTTTTCGCTACTTCCCGAATTTGATCAACTAATGTTCGAACTTCACCATGCTCACTTTTATCTGCTGCACACATCAACCTCAACTCGCAACGTAATGTTGGTGAAACACGTAGCCGAGAGACCTGCTTCTTCCAATCATCAGGAAAAGCTAAACCAGGGATGAGTGATGTGCCGTACCCAGAGGCTACGATAGAAAACAGTGCCGCAGTGTCTGAAACCGTCGTTTTTATGTTCAGCGTGTGTTGATGCTTATCAAATAACTCCTGTATAAATATTTCACACCCAGAGGAAGACACAATAATCGGTTTATCATTCAAACTTACTAAGTCGACGATCGATGTCTTCGGTTGACCATAGGGGGTAATAAAATAAAACTCATCCTCAAAGAGTAACTCACTGCAAGTCGGATCCATGTTATATGCGACTCCAATATCTGCAATTCCCGCTTTTACCCACTGTTCTACTTCTTGGTCTGTGCCAGTAAATAAGTTGATCTCTAGATTTGGGTGCGTTCTACGGACATTCACCAAGATCTCAGAAAGGATGACTCGAGACACGCAGTTGATTGCTGCTACATTCACTGTGCCGGAAATAGATGAGCCGGCTAGTTTCAATATATCGTTGATGGCGCTCAGTGCGATGGTTGCTGATTCGCTTGCAGCTAACCCAGCGGCCGTGAGAGTAACACCTCTTGATCCTCGTACCGCTATGGGTGTCTCGATTACCGTTTCAATAGCTTTGACCGCATGGCTAACGGCTGCTTGCGTTACATGAAGATGCTCTGCTGTTCGACTAATGCTGCCAGTCTCTCGAAGTGAGTCTAATGCCTTCAACATCATTACACTGATATTAGCATTTTTCATATCGGTATTAAATTATGTCAATTTACTAATATCAACATGGTAATTAGTCTATCTCCAAATTGAAAGCACAAACTCAAGTTCCAAACTAAAAGAACTTGTTGAGTAAGCGCAACGTGCAAACAACTACAGTGTTGTTTATCGGAGGATATAAATGTCGAAAACAATCTTAATTACGGGCTCAAACGGCAGAATTGGCTCTGCATTGGTAAAGTATATCGACGACTTTTTACCTGATTACAAATTGATCCTCGCAGATCTGAGTGTCGATGATGAGCGAGGAATAAAGTTAGATATTAGTGATCTAGCTGCTGTTCGTTCAGTGTTTCAAGAGAATAATATCGATGTTGTGGTTCATTTAGCGGGGCTCGCTTCTCCTGATACGCCATTCAAGCACTTACTACCTGCCAATATCGTTGGTGCTTACAACATCTTTCAAAGTGCGTATGAAAGTGGAGTTGATCGCGTGGTGTATGCGAGTAGCGCGCAAACAATCGAAGGTTATCCGCTTGATATTCAAGTAAAAGAAGATATGCCGACACGTCCTAAGAATCTATACGGTGTCAGCAAAGTCTTTGGCGAAGCACTTGGTGCATACTATGCGTATCAAAAAAATATTGAGGTAGTCGCTGTCCGAGTTGGTGCTTTTGAGTATCAGCAGGAGTGGAGACAAATGAGTTCACGAGACTTGAGTGCATGGAGTGAACCGCAAGACCTCTGCTTATTGCTAATAAAAAGCATTGAGTCTGAATTAAAGGATGAACCTTTCGTCATCGCTCATGGAATCTCAAATAATCGCTTTAAGAGGTTGGACATTACTGAAACTAAAAAGTCTCTTGGCTATGACCCGAAAGCAGATGCTTTTGACGCGTGGAATATGAGCTTTGCAGTCGAGAGCGAGCCTAGCGCTTGTACAGAGAAAAAACCAGCAAAGGAGTCGCTGTTTTGGGATAACTTGAGTACATATTCAAGAATAAAAACGTAATAACTTCACTTCTTCGTAGGGGACTTATATAGAACTAGCGAGCGTAATGGCGTTGGTAGGTCTATTACCAGAGATACCAGTAATTATCCCAAATTTTCGTTAGGTAAGCTCATAGTACGATTTATGGTTTGAAGACCCTTTTTCTGGCCTGATAGAAACGGTTTAGTTCTGTGGAGTTAAATCGTTTTTGCCCCAGAACGTGTTTACAATCGCTCAGCTTTTATGAATACCCCGTACTTCAGATAGGATAAAATCAGCGATACTACTAACGGATCGGAGCGTAATTGGTGATGTGATAGGTTAACCTCAATGTAGGCATGCATATTTGCTAGTTTTGCGGAATTTACGCTCACTAAGCCGTCATTCGGTTCTTCAAAATATCGATTCGTCCAGTTATATCCCTGAGTACCCGCGATGATCCCTACCTTATAATTTGGGTCTCCCAGCATCGCGCCAAAGCTCTCTTCTGATGTTGTTAATGCTAGGGGGATTTCGCCCAGCCAGTTCATCCAAAACTTGTCAGCATAGTGATCCGCGACTGTGCTTCCGTGGTTCGGCGTGCCAATCATCACAACTCTACCCAATCGCTTTTGCTGTAAAAAGGCATGCTCCTCTTGAAGGTAGTGTCGAATCAATAATCCTCCAAGTGAGTGCCCAACGAAATGAACCGTTTGTGTATTTGCGCTTTGGTCTAAGCAACTGTTGATTTGTAAATATGCCTGTTCGATCAGTGCTTTCTTTTTAATACCAATTGAGCGGTAGTCTAGGGTACAAGTTTGATAGCCAGCAGCCCTGAGTTCCTTAGTCAATGCCCCCATTGCTCGACCACTTTTCGCCAATCCATGGGCAAGGATGACCAAATCAGCTTCATCGTTCTCAACTTGCGGTTCTGGGAAGTTCGAACAGCCAACGGTGACTAGCAAGAGAAGTAATACCAACGGCTGCAATAAGATGTTTTGCGTGATACTCATATCGAAAATCTTAATATGATGAAGCCCTTATCACGGAAAATGAGATAAGGGCATCAGGAAGTTTAAGATTGGTTTAGTTCACCGATATTTCTTTAAGTTCAGGTAGTTGGTACTGCTTCATCGCTTCGACATCTGGGCGATATGCGCGAATCTGACCACGCCAACCATCGACATTGGTTTGGGCAAAGTTTACGTTCTGCGCCTCTGCAATGCTTTGGCATTTCTGATCACCAAAGATAACGGTAAAGCTGCCATCTTCATGACTCTTAAATTCTGGACGACTAGTGCTTACGATGTTGTTTTCATCGGTCATCAGGTAGTTTTGCGAGTCATACATGGTTAGAGAACCAAATGCTTTTGCAGGGATAGCGTCAAATGTCGCGGTGTAGCATTTTCCTGCTTCGGTATTTTCAGGTGCCCATGATGCGTACATTGCCGTTGATTCAGGACTTAATCCCCATGAGCCAGCGATTGTGTAGGTCCACTTTTCCCAGTCACTCACGTCATGGATATTGAACTGAACCGAATCGTACATGTTTGGCAGGTTTCCCCACTCATCAAGCAGAGCATTGCGCAGTGCCGCCACTTGTTCTTCGGTTGTGCCTGTCTCATAGGCAACGGCAGAGTTTGATTCAATCTTCATCTTTGGCTGTAGAACATCTTTGATGTAATCGAGATCTTCTTGCGTCGCATCGGTACCTGTACGAATGCCAACGAAGACATAGTCTGTATCAATTTCACCAGCAGCGTATTCGTAGACACCTGGCTCCCATACATATTCAACAAACGTATGGTTCTGGTCTTGAATGTGCAAAGACATAAAACGATCACCCATTTCAGGCACTTCGATAGTAAAGCCTTCACGAGTATCAATAATAGCGAGTGAGTAAACCGTATCCACATTTGGGGTGACAACCCAGTTATCACCCGCTTTGCTCAGCCCTGGGAAGTGAATGAATTCATTAATCTGACCTCGGTTTAGCATGTTCAGCGCAAACAGGTCGCCTTCTTTCTGCTGGTATTCCATTGCTGTCATACCGAAATCAAGAGGGTTCACAGCCCAATTTGAAGAGTCAATATTGGCGATCACCTCAGCAGTGTTCGTTGTCGCAAATACTGAAGATGAAAGTAGGGCGATTGAAAGCGCAAGAGTTGTCTTTTTCATAGTGTTTACCTTATGCAAATTATTAAAGCTGGTAATTAAATTCGATGATGTGAGTGCCGTCTTTATAGCTAAGCTGTTCATTCCACTGGGCGAAATAACGAACGTTGAACTTAGGATTGATTTGGTAAGACGCGGCAAACTCGTGATTCAGCACATTGTCATCATCCACAAACGCATGGTTTTTGTAGTTATCCGAACCAGACAGTGTCTTCATAAACATTGGGTTGTAGTTCAGCCAAATGTTATCGGTTAACTCGAGTTTGCTGTAAGTCCCCACCACCGCGAATGTGCCGGGTACCGTATAGCCACTGATCGTTTCGCCATTGTCATTGAGAGCGTTGTTAGCAAATGCAGCGCCCACTCCGGCTAGTGGATAAAGTTGCAGTGCACCAAACGCAGGTACGGCTTGGATTAGGCTGTAAGAAAGCGAACCGGCTTCCGTATCGAAGTTGTAGTTGAAGTCCACTTGAGAACCTCGACCATTGGTGAGGTCAACCCCAAAGCGGCGTAAGCGCAGGCTATCAATGCTGTCATTGGCATAGTCACGCACTCCGAGTGCATCACCAAAAGCCCCTTTTAGTTCCAATACATTCATGCCCATCGTTGTATCGCTGCCTGTATCGAAGGTCTGACCCATTTTGAGGTTGATACCCTTGTCTGTGTATCCCATACCAACTTGTGTATACACCGCGAGTGGGTCTGACATGTCTTGAACGGCTTCCGTGCCTTGGTTGCTGTGTTGGTCTGCATAAGCTAAAGGTGTAGCCATGAGCATACCGAGGATTAATGGAAGTCGTTTGGTTTGAAACATATCTTCTGCTTTCCGTTGTTGAGGCGATAGACGTATCTTAGGAAAATTGAGATATGCTCAGAAGTGAAGCTGTTGATTGCTAGAAATTAATTATATTAATATCTAAGTCGTTATTCTTTTCAGAGGCTTGCTAATGAAATCGTTTGATTACAACTTACTTAAAGTTCTACGCGTTTTGATAGACACTCAAAACACACGCCAAGCTTCTGAGGTGCTGAACCTGAGTCAATCAGCCGTCAGCCATGCTTTGAATCGTTTAAGAGATACGTTTGATGACCCTCTTTTTGTGAGAGAACGTTATGGATTAGTGCCAACAGAGCGTTGCTTAGATATTGAGAAGTCTTTACCCAGTTTGATAGAGCAAATCGATGGATTGCTTGAGGAAAGCGGGGGCTTCAATCCAATGCAATACGAAGGGAAGATCTCTATCAGCCTAACGAATGCGCTCACCAATGCTATAGGGGCTCAACTGTATCGAGAGTTGAGTAAGCGAGCGCCTAACGCCCAATTTGAGCTCATGGATTGGACATGGCAGGTTGAGTCGGCGCTTCTATCAAGAAAGGTACACGTCGCTTTGGACTATGGCCCAGAAAGCTATTCGAAGCAGATAAGGCAGCAATTGATGCCAAAGAGCCGTTATGTAATCTGTGTTCGCGAAGCGCATCCACTGACCAAGTTGAAGTCTGTGACGCTGAAGGATATTGCTCAATACCCTTTGGTTCTTATTCGGACACCGGATTGGCGTAGTCGACACGAAACAGCGGAGGATACCTTACTTAAAGCAGGCTATATGCCGAACGTCGCTCTGAAGTCTGACTCGCCTCAAGTCAATTTCGACGCTATTCGCCGCTCAGACGCGATATTTCCAATGATACGCTCAACTGAACCACTACCAGAGGGTATCAAGTGTGTCGAGTCCATCGAGCAGTCACCAAAATACAATATGGATATTTATGCCTACTACCTATACCAAACAAAGGACCTTGCATTGAACGCTTGGTTGATTAAAGAGATTGAATTGATACTTGAATCGACTTTCTAGAACTTACTGTCATTCATAGACGGTGAAATTAGGTTAATCCCTAACTTAGAATTGCCCCTTATCTAGATAGACTGCTTTTGACTATGCCATACTAGCGCTTATGAACTTCAACTAATACAAGCAAACCCAAAAGGACCATTGTGACGGTAAACGCTGTGCTTAAGGCGATAGAGATGGTGAAAACCAAGTCTGATAGAGAGTCTATTTGTATCAATCATGATGTCACAATCAACTTTCACCCTGATCGATACACTACATCCAATAAACCTTTACTCTTAGCGATAGCGCAAGATGGGTACTTAAAGTCTCAGTTTGAAACTCAAACCAGCAATGGTGGACTCACTGCATACAAAGGTGGGGAGCGATGCCTTTGGGAACAAAGTATTTTTGGTAGAGCTTACGATAAAGTAGACAATTGCTTTCGCCCCGAATATGGGGCGCTGAATTTTCGAAACTATGACGTTGGGGCGGCACCTCGCTTTGGTTCTTCATATTTTAAATTAAAACCTCATACACTAGAACGAACAACATTCTGTTATCCAGATAGTTACTTTGAACCACAGGACTTCGCTGTTTCAAATCGTCTAGAATCTGTGATAGACAAGGCGAACTCTTCATGTGCAGACTTGTTAGATGATTATATTGAAGCCCATATTCACGGGGTTGTGTCTATTCGAAATGACATTGAGAGTGTCGTGTTAGATCCCATTTATAAAGGCAGTGAAATTCACGACCAAGCGCTGGAGCTAGGGGCTCCTTTGGAGTGGCATGGCGGTTTTGAATTATCAGTAGAAGAAATGAGCCGCTACCCAGACTATCGAGGTCAGTCATTTATTGATTTGGCTAGAGAGCTTGTCCCCAATGGTATGCTCAATGCCAAGTTACTAGGTTTAGCTGTAACTGAGCATGGCTATGAAGAACAAGATATCAAAAAAATTTGGCACTACTTGGCTAGGTTTGGCCGAAAGCGATAGTTTCTTCTTTCTAGACAAATTAGCTTTTCGCATTAGCTTAATTTGGTAAAACGCGCCGTTGTAAAGTATTAGATCTAACACGTTATTGTCCAGAAGTAAGTCAATGACTCTTCAGCTCAGCTCAGTCACTAGAACACCCACGCAAACAAAAAGGGGCTACGTGAGCCCCTTTGCTTTATTGGATAAACAGCCGTTAACCTAAGCTTTCTGTTACTACTGGTTTGGTATTGCGTTTGGCAATCCAGTAAGCAACGCCTCCCCAAAGTACTGTAAGCACCCAAAGTGCGGTCCAGTGTTTTGCGACTTGCTGCCACGTTGCGCCCATCTGGTTGAGTGCTAAAAAGCCTTTGATTGCCCAAGTGCTCGGGCTCAAGTCTGCAAACCAAAGTAGCGGGGCAGGGATCGACTCTACAGGCCAAATAAAACCTGCTAAGAAGATTAATGGCATTGAGCTAACCAGTACGACTAACGTCACTAGCTCGCGTCTTGGTAGCAAATACCCAAGCCACAAACCTAAGCCACAACAGCCGAGCAAGAACGGCAACAGCAAGGTCAACAATTCGCCTGCGTTGGCAACATGGTTGACGTTCAAGCGTTCAAAACTGAAGCCAAAGTAGTAGGCGCTGAGTAGGTAGTAGATAGCTACGAAGACCAAGGTTCTGGCAAGTAGCAGAGCACCCGTTGGCACTTGAGACCAATAACCGCGACCATGACGTTGTGTACCTGTCTGCAAGCCGACGGCCATGATCAATGTTTGTTGAAGGATCAATACAAACACTGCTGGCACCACGTATTCGATGTAGCCCATGGTCGGGTTGAAGGTTGGCTTCATGTTGAGTTTGATTGCAGAGTAGTCATGGCTGGCCATGCTCAGCGGCACGCCATCGATCACCATCTTGCTTACTTTAACTTGAGCGCCAAGCGTACCACCTGCTGTTGCCAAGCCTTCTACCACGGTGCCGTAGACCAAGAAGTAAGAAGCGTCGGCAGCATAAGCCAGAGTAGGACTGCTGCCAAGCATCAAGTCTTTGTAGAAGTGTTCTGGAATCACCAAGAAGCCAGTGATTTCACGATTTAAGAATGCTTGTTTTGCATCGGCAATCGTGTGTAAACGCGTCACGACTTTAACCTGAGGCGTCGCGTCGACCATACGCTCTAGAGTTAAACTTGTTTGGCTGCCATCGAGATTCACAATTGCAATCGGCTGCTCTCTTGGCGTTTGTTGCGCATAAGGAAGCGGGTACAAGAAGGAGTAAAACACCACGCCACCAAAGACAGTCAGTACCACGACAGGATTGGTCATCACTGAGCGAAGTTCTGTTTTAATCAGTCGCCACAGTGTCATACTGCCTCCTGTTTGCTATCTGTTGAAGGCGCGCCATTTTTCAACGCCGTGTTACGATGTTTTGCCATCAGTGCTGCCGTCATCAGTAGCGGAATAATGTACCCAACCATTGGCCAGAGTGAGCCAAGAGATTGTGCTGCACTTGCGCCGTAGCTTGCTTGATCCACTTGAACTTCGATGTAATGCGTAATTGGTAATAAGCCTCGCCATGCTTGCGCCAACGCGTTCATGTCGGAAACCGGGAAGGTAATCCCCATGAACGCGAAGCTCGGTGCCGTAAATGCACCGGCAAAGCTCATCGCGCGTGCAGGATCCATCGATAGGAAGAAGAACAATGCTCCCATGATGATGCATGCGATAGTCGTTACGAACTGCGCCAACAACATCACTAGATAACTGCCTTCCATCGGCCAATCAAGCACCACATAAAACCAGACTAAGAACAGCGCGCCTTGCGCCATAAAGACAGGAATGTACTGGCTTAGAATTTTGCTTAGTCGAGTGAAAGGGCGCTCGCCTAAGAAGGCAAAGCTGTTGTTGCCGTTACCATAAAGGCGAAAATGCGCTGCGAGGATCAAAATAGTGCTGACCACGACGCAGATTTGCCAGATAGCAGGCACAATCGCGGTGACCAAGAACTGAGCGTAGTTGGTGTTACGGTTAAACAGAGCTGTAATCTGGGTGGAAATCGGTACGGCCTGCCCAATGGCGGCCAACGTTGTGGTATTGCCTTTTGCTAGGTTACCCATGGCTTCAAGCTGAGCATCAAAATACCCTTGAGATTGCGCAACCGCAGAGTTAATCAGCTTCGCAACCAAAATGTATTGGCTGTTAAAGAAGACCGATAGCTGCGGTTGTCGATGCAAAAGAATGTCTTGGTCAAATTGAGGGGGAATCACGGCGTAAGCGTAGATATCACCCTCGACCATCGCATTCTTCGCTTCTGTTGCACTGGTGAAGTGGTAATCAACAGAAAGGGTTGAAGAGGCATCAAGAGATTGAATCATCTTGCGTGACAATTGTGAGTGCTGCAAATCAACCACTCCAATCGGGAGATCTCTGGCAATGCCTGCAGAGAAAACGCCCCAAATGGTGACTGCCAATAAGATCGGCACCCATGTCAAGCAAGATAACAGCCATTTATCGCGCCGCAGGACTTGTTGTTGTGAGATTTGAATCGTCATAGTTTTAAACCAACGCGATTACAGCTCAACCACAACACTCATGCCCATGCGTAGCTCAGGCTCTGGTTGGGTAGGGCGAGCTTCGACTTCGAATGTTCGAAGATCAAAACCTTTCGATGCGTCTGTCGCGCGCCATGTTGCGAAATCACCCATTACCGCAACGTGAGTCACTTTAAATTCAACGTCTTTATCTAACGCTGGTAAGTAAGCTTTGAATGTGGTGCCTTTGGTGAAGTGTTTTAGCAAATCTTCGCGTACGTTCAGTGTCGCCCAAGAATCTTGCGTATCAATAACCGTCACAACCGGGAAGCCTTGAGGTGCAAGTTCGCCGCTTTGCAATAGAACTTGAGAGACTTCGCCATCAAACCAGCTAAAGATTTGCGTGTCTTTTGCGTACGCTTCTACTTCCGCAACTGCGCCAGCCGCCATGCGTGCTTTTTCTGCTGCTGCGACTTTGGTTTCGCTACGCGCGCCTTCTTTCGCCATGTTGTACATTTGAAACGCTGCGCTTTCGGTGTATTTAGATGCTTGCCATTGCGTCATGGCTTCATCACGTTTTTGCTCCGCAACTACGCCATCTTTATAAAGGTTGTTTACGCGTTGGTAAGTCTTTTCCATCAAGTCCGCCGCGGCTTTCGCTTTCAACCATTGGTCTTTTGCGGCTTGGATTTGTTGCTCACGCACGCCTTTTTCTGCTTCTAATGCCAAGGCGCCAGCGGCTTTTTCACCCGCCTTGGCTTGTTCTAGTTTTGCTTCGATTTCTGGGCTGTGAAGAGTGAAGATCAATTGACCTTTTTCTACATCATCGCCTTTGCGCACCATGACTTCATCAATACGACCTGGGACTTTAGAAGAGATGCTGTATTGCTGCGCTTCAATCAAACCTTGTAAACGTGCTGGTTCTGGTTGATACGCTTGGTAGAACTGGTAACCAACCCAAGAAGCGACACCCAAAGCACAAAGTGATAGTAGAGCGGGTTTTAGAGATTTTGCTGCCATGACTTATTTTGCCTCTTTGGATGCTGATGCTGGAACGTAAGCAGTATGTTGGTATTGAGCGAAGCTGTTCATTTCGCTGCTCAGTGCTAATAGTTTGGTTAAAGAAATCAGATAACGGAAACGTGCCGCTGATTGCTGTGTTTCTACGCTGGCGACATACAGTTGCGCGTCAACGACATCCAAAGAGGACGATAAGCCCTGAGTGAATGCTTTTTCGCGCAAGCGTAGGTTCTCGTTTGCAAGGGCGATACTAGATTCTAGACCTTGCACTTCATCAATGGCTTGTTGTGCTTCTAGGTAGGTCTTTTGTACTAGAAGCGACAAGTCTTGCTTCGCTTGTGATTTCAGCGCATCCACTTGGGTGACCATGCTTTGTGCCGCTTTCACTTTTTCGCTGCGGCCAGTGGACTCGATCAGTGGGATGTTTACGCCCACACCCACTAACCAATCTGGTTTCATTTGGCTGGCAAGGGAATCGTCTTCATACAGACTGTAATCACCGTACAGGTAAACTTCTGGGTAATATTTGCCTTTTTCAGCTTTGATTAGACTTGATGCTTGTTTGTGTTTGGCATCCAACAAATCTAAGCCGGGGTAGGTCAGCAGGGTTTGATCAACAAACGCGCTCAACGGCGGTAGATTGTTGTTAATGAATAGGGTTTCTGAAGGCTCTACCGAGTCGTTCTGCGCTAAGATCTTGCCCAGAGCCGCTTGAGCGATACTCAGGTCACTGGTGGCTTTTCGCGTTTCAACTTTAGCTTTGTCTAATGACGCTTCAGCTTGAAGGCGTTCAACACGAGCGATTTGGCCTTGTTCTTCCATTTTAATCGCAAAATCACGGTGCTTGGTTAAGCCTTTTTCTACCGCTTGGCGTGTTGCCAATACTTCTTTGGCTAGAACAACAGAAAAGTAGTATTTAGAGAGATCTTCAAAGCGGGCTTGTTGCTCCATCGCGAGCTGGCTTTTCGCCTCGTCCGTTTTACCTTCTGCGGCGGTTTGAGCCGCATTGATGCGGCCGCCAGTAAAGATAGGCCAAATAGCGCGAATAGAAGAAGAGAAGATGTCACGCTCTGTGATCGTCGATGTGGTGTTTGCGAGAGCACTAAAAATAGGTTGGAAAACGGGTGGCACGCTGATGTGTTGCCCAGTGCTATCGAGAATTTGCTGACCAGATAGGGTCACGTCTGTATCTAAACGCGTGTAATTCGCGCCGATGCTGACTTGTGGCAAGTTGAGGTTGTCTGTCGCGCTTTGCTGGTATTCATAGCTTTCTACGTTAGCGCGTTGCGCTTTAAGGGAATAGTTGTTTTCTAACAACAAATTCCATGCATCATCGAATGTGATGGGAGCAGAGTGACAGGCAAGAGAAATCGAGCTGCTGAGAAGGCCCAAAATCCAGAACTTTCCGGTTTGTTTCATAGTGGCTACTTTGCTTTAGAGTATAAGCTCTAATATAAAGTATTCATGAGACAGTGTTAAGTGATTGGACAAAAGAAATGTTGGATAAATGTTGCGTCCAGTTAAGAAGTCCTAAGCTAGACGCAGCATAGTTGTGTGACTGGTGCTAAATCACTTCATTGAAGGGCAATGGTATTCTGCTCTCCATTCAAGCTGACGAGAGCCTCGCATAGTATTCAGTAAGTCTTTACCAGTCATCTGTGGAAATGATAGTAATACTTTTAAATCTGATGTGCTGGCGTCGCTCTTTTCATAAGCTCTGACGTGAGTAAACGTTGAATACATATTCTCTGACAGCATAGCCTTATTCAGGCAAATTCCAAATGTATCGCGTTCCATGTTTTGAGTTTCCTTTTAACTATAAAGCATCTCCATTTATAGTTATTGCAGTTGCAGATGGTGTCTAAGTGTTTGTCCTACGGTCAGTATTTGTATTTTATTATCAATGTGTCTTCAAATTTTCTGACGCAAGTGCTGAGCGTTAAATAGACTTCCAGTAGGCTGCTTTATCATAATGAAGCTCTTAATGGCTTCTGACTAAAAAGTATACGACGGAAAATATAAAAACGCCTCAAAAACAGCTAAATCTGTTGTGATCATGTTCAAGATTTAGATGGCAAAATTTGTATGATGCTGAATAAATTACAACATTATTTCGTTGGTAATATGATTGTTTTTTGATATTTCATGGCGTCTATAAACTAGCCCGTCGGGGCGAGTGATTTATAGAGATAGAGGCAAGATCTGGCGCTTGCCTCGAGTCGCTTAATATTAACAAAGACGGTTAGTCGTCGGCTCCGCATTTAGCGCATTCTTCGTAAGTACGTTCGCCTTCGCTAATCACTACATACTCCTTTACGCATTGGTCGCAAAGTGCAAGCTTAGGGTAAGCGAGTTTTTGCTTCTTGGCGTTTATATTGCCTTCGGTTACGTAGAACTTTCTCATTGGATTTCATTTCAAGTTGAACTGTGGCGAAAGTTTACCTCTATTCATGTGTAATGTTGAGCGATAACCCATTTCTCTTTAACCCGGCGATAAATTGAACGCAATTTGCCGAGATCATTCCGTCTGTTCACAGAATTGTCATTTGATGAAAGCCAGTCTGTTAACTCAGTGTTAATTTAGAGGGTGTCACCACAAAGACGTGGATGTTTTACAGGGATAAGGGAAAGTTCATGAGTTGGAGTACGATCAGCTTTCGCAAGCGTATGCTCATTATAATGACCCTTTCAGGGTTGATTGAGTTACTTATCCTTGTGGCTGCGGGCTTTACTTACCTTAAATTCGATCAAGAACAAGAGATGGGGGAGAAAGCACTAGGTGTTGCGCGTTTCCTATCGACATCCCATATCGTCATCGAGATGATCGAAGCTCAAAACTCTGAGCCATACCAACAGCGATTTCGTGAAATGACCGATGCGTTAGGTGCTGCGTTTATTGTTATCGGCGATAAAGATGGCATGCGTCTGATTCACCCTGTCGACGAGCGTATTGGCAAGCCGATGAAAGGCGGTGACAACCAAAGAGCGCTGGTGGAAGGGAAGTCCTATATCTCTACGGCTCAAGGATCGTTGGGTTATTCCGTTCGTGGTAAAGCAGCAATTTTCGATCAACAAGGCAACATCATCGGTGTGGTTTCGGTCGGTTATTTGCTGGAACGCTTACAAGACCGCATCGAGCCTTTCTTTACATTCCTTATCTTAATGGCATTAATCGTTGTTGCTGCCAACGCGATTGTTTCCAACTATGCATCCCGAAAATTTCAGCGTGCCATTTTGGGTTTTGAACCAGAGGAAATTGGGCGTTTGTACGGTGAACTCGACGTCACCATGAGCACTATTAAAGAAGGGGTATTAAGTATTGATGCCCAAGGTGTATTGCGTTCCATCAACCGAAGTGCGTGTCAGATTTTAGGTATTGAAAGGGAATCGGCTCTGAATAAACCGCTGACAGATACCCTGAGAGACAGCGATTTGTATACCGTGCTGGAAACAGGGCAAGAAGATCACGATATCGAGATCTTCCTTAATCACAAGCGTTTAATTGCCAACCGTTCGCCAATCTACGTCGAAGGAAAAATCGTCGGTGCGGTTTCCAGTTTCCGTCTGCGTGATGAAATAAACGAACTTACTGAACAGCTTTCGCAAACTAAAGAATACGCCGATTTGCTTCGCTCTCAGACTCACGAGCACAGAAATAAGCTTAATACGATCAGCGGATTGGTTCAGATGGGGGAACTCGAAGCGGTTCAACAATTGATTGGGCAAGAGACAGCGCACTATCAAGCGATGATAGAATTTTTACGCGATACCATCAAAGACCCGCTTATTGCTGGCATGTTACTGGGTAAAACCGAGCGTGCACGTGAACTGGGATTACAGTTAGTGGTAGAAGAAGGCAGTCGATTGGAGCCATTACCTGAGTGGTTAAATGCAGAAGATCTGGTCACGGTACTTGGCAATCTGATCGACAACGCTTTCGATGCGACGTTGTCTGCCATTCGTGTTGAATCTGTGTTTGCGTTGGAGCGTCGTAGCATTGATGTGTCGATCAGTGATTACGGCAACGAAGTGATTTTAGAGGTAGTCGACCAAGGGTGTGGTCTACCGGAAAATATTGAGCCACAAGAGCTCTTGAAAAAGGGCATTTCAACCAAGTCGCGTCAGAATCGAGGTGTGGGATTGCATCTTGTTAATCAACTGGCGACGCGTTATCACGGTTATGTTGAGATGCTGCCAAATACAGAACATGGAACGAGAATTACCGTGTATTTGCCTAAGGAAGAACAAGTATGAATACGGCAACGCGAGTCATGATCATCGAGGATGATATTGCTATTGCAGAGCTACATCATAAATATCTGAGCCAACTCTCCGGCTTGGAAGTGGTGGGCATTGCTACGACACGGATGGAAGCAGAATTACAGCTTGAGGTGCTCAAGCCTGATTTGCTGCTCATGGATGTGTATTTACCCGATGGAACAGGATTAGAGATCCTCAATACGCTTCGTGCGAACAATCAAACTTGTGATGTGATTTTAATTACCGCGGCAAGAGACGTAGATACACTACAACAAGCGATGCGAGGTGGGGTAGTTGATTACCTGCTTAAGCCGGTGATGTTTCCGAGGTTGGAGGCCGCATTGCAAAAGTACATTTCGCAACGCCAACAACTCAATGTCGCAGAAAGCTTGGACCAGAATTTAGTTGATAAGATGCTGCAATCAAATGTGGCATCAGACACGTCATCGCAAAGATTGCCCAAAGGGATTGATGGGGTGACTTTGGATAAAATTCGAGGGTTGTTCGTCGGCGAAGAGATGTATACGGCGGATGAAGCTGGAGAGCAAATTGGTGCCAGCCGAACAACGGCCAGACGTTATTTGGAATACTTGATCAGTTCTGGTGAATTAGAGGCAGACTTAAACTATGGCACGGTAGGACGACCTGAGCGTTGCTACAGAAAAGTGACAAGGTAACCCAATTCGAACTTTAAATACTGTTCAGAAGCGCTCCGTAGTAAAAGCTAAGAGAAATGAAAAGCGGTGGCTTATTGGTAGCCACCGCTTTTCATTTGTGAAATATACGGTTTGTTTTTATGTTCTCGAATAAGAACTTGTTTGAGCGGCTTGTTAGGCGTTAGAACTTGTATTCAAGCTTCGCTTCGATAGATCGCTCAGCACCAAACCAACAGTTGTTCTTGTCGTAACAGCTGTAGTATTCCTCATCAAAGATATTGCTCGCAGATACTGTGACGCTTGCGCCGTCGAGTGATTGTGAAGCCGCCGACAAGTCATAGCTCGCCGCTAGGTCAAACAAGGTGTAATCTGGCACTTGGTCACTGTTTTGTGCATCCATTTCTGTTTTACCTACGTAACGAACGCCAGCACTAGTGCGAAGCCCTGCTAAAGTACCTTCGTAGTAGTAGTTTGCCCATAAAGAAGTGGTTTGTTCTGGTACCCAAACTGGCGTTTTGCCTTCTTGGTGGTAGTAGCTGTCTTCTTTAATTTCCATATCGATATAGGTGTAGTTTAGCGTTAGGTCAGCTTGCGGCGTTGCTTGCCATTTCGCTTCAAGCTCTGCACCTTGAGAAACCACTTCACCAGCTTGGTATTGCGGTGCATACGGGTTGTTAGGATCGGTCAAGATCGCGTTTTTCTTGGTGATATGGAATAGGGCTAGGTTGCCCGATACGTCGCCACCCAGAGGAGCATATTTGAAGCCCAGCTCCCATTGGTGACCAGTAGAAGGGTCGAACGCTTTACCTGATGCGTCAGCCCCCGCGATTGGTTCAAAACTCTCTGAGTAAGTCAGATAAGGAGACAGACCAAAATCAAGCTCGTACAACGCACCAACTCGGAAAGAGATGTTGTTTTCATCAAGCTTTTCCTTGCTCGGTGTGACTGTGCCTAGGTAATCACTCACGGTGTTGGTGTCGGATTCGTATGTATCCCAGCGAAGTCCCGCAATCATCACAAGGTTGTTGTAGCGAAGCTGGTCTTGGAAGTAAACGCCAAGCTGTTTCGTCTTGATGTCCAATGCTTGCTGGTAAGCGAACTTTAGAGCGTCGCGGTCAATCTGATTGTGATTAGGATTAAAGATGTCTTGCGTAAGCGAGTAACCTAAGGTGTCTTTGTATTTCACATCAGAATCTAGGTATTGGTAATCTAACCCAAATAGCAAGTTATGCTCGAAATTGCCATGGGCAACGTAGCCAGATAACTGG
This sequence comes from Vibrio sp. D401a, assembly GCF_030248515.1. NCBI lineage: Bacteria > Pseudomonadati > Pseudomonadota > Gammaproteobacteria > Vibrionales > Vibrionaceae > Vibrio > Vibrio sp. D401a. Next base: position 60,432 of record NZ_JAHGAI010000036.1, read on the forward strand.
TTATCAATCACAAATGAAGTTGACTCTTCATCTGTGAGGTAAGCATTACGACCAATCGTGCGATTATCAGCGGCTAATGGGCTGTTGTACGTGTTTTCTTGGTACGAGTCAGCCGTCATGTAACGTGCATTTTGCAAGAACTGCCAGTTGTTGTTGAAGTCGTGCAGAATTTTGTAGCCAACCATCAACACTTCACGTTCATAGGTGTTCCAGTTTTTGTCGCCCAAGTAAGTATCAGGAGACAACGAACCGAGTGGATTATCGAGAACGGAACCCGCTGCTGGTACGGTGGTGTAAATACCTGCCGAAGGATCGTTTTGGTAGTACACGTTAACATTAACAAGCGTGTTGTCTGTCGCTTGCCAGTCGAATGAAGGTGCAATCAGATAACGTTCGTCTTTTGATGTCTCTGCTTGACCATCTCGCTGTTTCGCCAACCCTACGATGCGGTAGTTCACGTTTGAATCACCAATTTGCCCCGTGGTGTCGAAGTTAAGCTCTTTCAGGCTGTTGGTGCCAGTACTGACTGATACCGTGTTAGCTGGCTCAGATTGCGGAGTTTTTGCAATGATGTTGACCATGCCGCCTGGTGGGATGTTTCCATATAAAACAGACGTTGGTCCTTTGAAGACTTCGACTTGCTCTACTGCAGCTGCATCAATTTGTGGCTGTAAGTTCCAGCCGTTGAATAGGAGCGGGAGACCATCGTAGAAGTTGGTGTAGTTAATGAAACCACGGATATTGAATAGGTCTAGACGCGTAACGGCACCACCGCGTAGTTCGGTATTTACACCAGATGAGTAACGAAGTGCTTCACTGACCGTGCTCACTCCGCGTAAATCAATCTCATCCTTGGTAATGATGGTGATTGCCTGTGGGGTTTCTTCTGGTTCTAATGACGTTTTTGTTGCCGTATTTCGGTAAGTTTCGCCTAATACGGTCATTGTTTCGAGTTGAGTTACGTCTTCGTCAGCAACAGCGTGTCCTGCGATCAGCGCAGAAACAACAACTGCAAGTGTTGAGCGATGAAATTTAATCGGGGTTTCCATTTTTCCTAATTCCACTACTTTTTCTAGTTATTGATAATGATTGTTATTTGTATTTTATAGATAGGAAAAATAGAAAAGTTAACAATTTGGTGCAACTCGCTCTAAAGGATAGGACTTTTCTCTTAGTTCGAGTGTTGGCGGTAACGCTCTACGGGTAACCAATATTGCATTTGGGCGTTATCACTGTCTGCCTGGTAGTCTGCCGGATAGTTTTCAAGTTCATACCCATCGACACCGCGATAATTTGAAGCAGGTAACCAACACATAATGAACCACTCAAGGGTTTGCGCAAGTTTCGCTGCCTTACCAATGTGAGTGATTACGGCATAAGTTTGCTGTGGTACGAATAAGGTCTCTAGTTGATCGGACACTGCATTTGGAATGCTTGGTAAATGGACGTTGTCGTCGAGCTCATAACCTGCCCAATATTGAAGATTTGAACCATCAAAGTGAGGTTGGGTAACATCAATAACACCGAGATGGCGAACTGGCGACTCTTCGACTTGATCGGCAATAAGAGAAAGTTGAAGCCACAACTGCGGGACTTTGTAATGGAAGTTTGGAGAAGGGGAGAACAAACCGCTGATTGGTTGAGAAAGCCCCTGTAGATAAAAGCTTGGTTTCGTTTCTATCTTTACTTCGATAAAGTGCCCATCATTGTGCGATGCCTCTGGAAGGTGGCGTAACGTAAATGGTTTACGTAACCCTGATAACTGTTGGTTCTTCCGATACTCACGAGGGCTGACAGAAAACATCTGCTTGAATGCGCGGCTGAATGCGTGCTCGGAGGCAAACCCCATTTCCAGCGCAATATCCAAAGAGCGCTCACTTCCAGCGACTAATCGCTCTGCAGCGTAGCTTAACTTAAGCTCTCTCACGTAGTTTGCAACCGAAAGCCCGGTTTGTTGCTGAAACACGCGCTGCAACTGCCAGCGAGACCAGCAACTTTGTTGCGAGATGTCATCAACGCTCAAAGGAGAATCAAGATTACTATGAATGTAATCCAATACGCCTTGAATACGATACGTCGATTGCTGTTTTGCTGAGCCCTGGGTCATAGCTGTCCTAACGTGTGTTGATAGAATTCTCCATTATCTTTAATTAAGTATCATTATCAACAACTATGAAGTAGAGTTGTAAATTCTGCATAGCGCACAGAGCTTATGTAATGGATTGCAAACTTGAGTGATAAGTAGTCTATTTAGAGTTTTTGCTTAAATTTTGGCTTCTAATCTTCAATGGTGTTTATTTCTTAATTTTCATTGTCTTATGACGATTTTTGTAAATTATTTAAACGTTTGCACTTCCAAGTGTTGATGTAAATCAAATACTCGTAGACAATACGCCCCCGTGTCGGAAATCTCCTCCACAGAGTGCAAGGTTGTACTCGAGAGACATAAGTGTCTTAAATGACCTCCAAACGCTAAATTTCACACACTCGTGAGAGGTTTAGTCATTGCGGTAATTTTAGACTATAGGCTTTACCTATCAACGTAATAGGTAAGACCAATTTTCTATTTTGTGGTGCCATTGATAGGGTTGGCTCAATCCTTTTAGCCGTATCCGGGCACACAATAAGTACCTCGTTTTTAAGGGAAAGATGATGGTAATACCAGAAAACAGTAGCATCGTTATTTTTGGTGCTTCAGGTGACCTTACATACCGTAAGTTAATTCCTGCTCTATACCACCTTTATGCGAACAAGCAGCTTCCAGAAAATTTTGCCATTCTAGGTGTCAGCCGCACTGAGTACAGTGATGAGTCTTACCGTGAGAAGTTGTTAAAATCGCTTCAAGAAATGGAAAAAACTGAGCCAGAAACGCTTAATGCATTTATTAACCACCTGCATTACCAAGCAATCAATACATCTGACACACAAGATTACAGCAAGTTGGCGACACGCTTAGACCAACTGGCAGACGAATACCAATTCGAACAACGTAATACGCTTTTCTATCTTGCGACGCCACCAAGCCTATACAGCGTGATCCCTGCAAGCCTTGCAGCACACGGTCTGAACAATGAGGAAGATGGCTGGAAGCGCCTGATCATCGAAAAACCATTCGGTTACGACCTTGAATCAGCGCGCACGTTGGACAAAGAAATCCACGAGCACTTCCAAGAGCATCAGATCTACCGCATCGACCACTACCTAGGTAAAGAAACGGTTCAGAACCTGCTTGTCCTACGTTTCTCTAACGCGATGTTTGAGCCATTATGGAACCGTAACTTCATTGATTACGTGGAAATCACAGGCGCAGAATTCTTAGGCGTGGAAGAGCGTGGTGGTTACTACGACGGATCTGGCGCTGTACGCGATATGTTCCAAAACCACCTGCTACAAGTGCTAGCAATGGTGGGCATGGAGCCACCTGCACAGATCAATGCTGACGCGATGCGTGATGAAGTCGTTAAAGTGCTTCAGTGTCTTAAACCGCTGGATGAGAACGCACTGCGTAACGACCTTGTATTGGGTCAGTACACAGCATCGGATGTTCGTGGTCAGCATCTTCCGGGTTACCGTGAAGAGAACGGCGTAGCAGACGATTCTCGTACCGAGACTTACATCGGCCTGAAAGCTTACATCAACAACTGGCGTTGGAATGGCGTGCCTTTCTACGTACGTACAGGTAAGCGTCTACCGACTCGCGTGACAGAAGTGGTTATCCACTTTAAACAGACACCACACCCAGTGTTTGGTCAAAACGCACCAGAGAACAAGCTGATTATTCGTATTCAGCCAGACGAAGGCATCCAAATGAGCTTTGGTCTGAAAGAGCCGGGCGCAGGCTTTAAAGCGAAGGAAGTGAAAATGAACTTCCACTACGCTGATCTGCAAGAAACCCAAATGCTAACTGCTTATGAGCGTCTACTTCTTGATGCCCTAAACGGTGATGCAACGCTATTTGCTCGTAGCGATGCGGTTGAAGCGTGTTGGAAATACGTGCAACCGATTCTAGATTTCAAGCAAGACCCACAAGCGCTATTCGGATACGCATGTGGTACATGGGGACCAAAAGAAGCGGACGACTTGCTACAGCGAGCTAACCGCGCATGGCGTTTCCCTTGTAAAAACCTAACAGATACGGACTACTGCGAACTATGATCAACCACAAGATCTACCAAACAGCAGAGCAGGTAGTAGAAAGCCTTGCTAACGACATGAAAGCGTTTAGCGAAATGGGCCGACCTGTTCACATCTCTCTTTCTGGCGGCAGCACACCAAAAATGCTGTTTAAGCTACTAGCAACAGAAGCTTACGCGACGTCAATTCAGTGGCAAAACCTACACTTCTGGTGGGGTGATGAGCGCTGTGTTGCGCCTGATGATGCAGAAAGTAACTATGGCGAAGCGAATGCTCTACTATTTACACAGGTGAATATTCCTGCTGAGAACATCCACCGCATCCGTGGTGAAGAAGAGCCAGAAGCAGAAGCACAGCGCTTTGCGAAAGAGATGGCAGAAGTGATTCCAACTGAAAATGGCACTCCTGTGTTTGATTGGATCTTGCTTGGTGTTGGCGCAGATGGTCATACCGCATCACTGTTCCCTGGTCAGACAAACTACGATGATGAGAACTTATCAGTGTTGGCTTCTCATCCTGAGTCTGGTCAAATTCGCGTATCGAAAACGGCACGCGTACTAGAAGCAGCGAAGCGCATCAGTTACTTGGTACTTGGCGCTGGTAAAGCCGACATTATCGAAGAGATTAACAGCTCACCAGCACGCGTACTTCCATATCCGGCAGCGAAGATCCAAGCGAAAGCGGGTCTGACGGAATGGTATTTAGATTTAGACGCAGCGGCAAAAATCGCTTAATGCGGCCGCTAGTCGAATAAAAGACAATTGGAGAGAAACAATGAAAGGTGATATCGGTGTAATCGGCCTTGCTGTAATGGGTCAAAACCTTATCCTAAACATGAACGACCACGGCTTTAAAGTTGTGGCTCACAACCGTACTGCTGCTAAAGTAGACGAGTTCCTGGAAGGTCCAGCGAAAGGCACAAACATCATCGGTGCATACTCTCTAGAAGAACTAGTAGAGAAGCTAGAAACACCACGTAAAGTGATGCTTATGGTTCGTGCAGGTGACGTTGTTGACACGTTCATTGACAACCTAATTCCGCTTCTAGACGAAGGCGACATCATCATCGACGGTGGTAACACTAACTACCCAGATACAAACCGTCGCGTAGCACATTGCCGTGAGAAAGGCATTCACTTCATCGGTACTGGTGTATCTGGTGGTGAAGAAGGTGCGCGTTTTGGTCCTTCAATCATGCCTGGCGGCGCTGCTGAAGCTTGGGAAGCGGTTAAGCCAATCTTCCAAGGTATCTCTGCAAAAACTGACGCTGGCGAGCCATGTTGTGACTGGGTTGGTAACGACGGTGCTGGTCACTTCGTTAAGATGGTACACAACGGCATCGAATACGGTGACATGCAGCTTATCACTGAAGCTTACCAGTTCATGAAAGACGGTCTTGGTATGTCTGCGGACGAGATGCAAGCAGTATTCGCTGATTGGAACAAGGCTGAGCTAGACAGCTACCTTGTTGAAATCACTGCTGACATCCTTGGCTACAAAGATGAAGACGGCGAGCCTCTAGTTGAGAAGATCCTAGACACAGCAGGCCAAAAAGGTACTGGTAAATGGACTGGTATCAACGCACTAGACCTAGGTATTCCACTAACGCTTATCTCTGAGTCTGTGTTCTCTCGTTGTCTATCTGCACTGAAAGACCAACGTGTTGAAGCTGAGTCTCTATTCGGTAAGACAATCACTCCAGTTGAAGGCGACAAGCAAGAGTGGGTTGATGCACTACGTCAAGCGCTACTAGCATCTAAGATCATCTCTTACGCTCAAGGCTTCATGCTAATGCGCGAAGCATCGAACGAAAACGGCTGGGACCTAAACTACGGTAACGTAGCACTAATGTGGCGTGGTGGTTGTATCATCCGTTCTGCGTTCCTAGGCAACATCCGTGATGCGTACGAAGCGAACCCAGATATCGCATTCCTAGGTTCTGATGAGTACTTCAAAAACATCCTACAAGGCAGCCTAGCAGCATGGCGTAAAGTAGCAGCGAAATCTCTAGAGTCTGGCATCCCAATGCCATGTACGATTTCTGCGCTATCTTTCCTAGACGGTTACACAACAGCTCGTCTACCAGCGAACCTGCTTCAAGCTCAACGTGACTACTTCGGTGCTCACACTTACGAGCGCATTGACCGTCCACGTGGTGAATTCTTCCACACTAACTGGACTGGTACAGGCGGCGACACAGCGTCTACAACGTACGACGTTTAATTCGCAGTCAGTAAGCTGATCAAAGCAAAAGGATGCCCAAGTGGCATCCTTTTTTCATTCTTACTCTATAGGAACTCAAAGAGCGCCTAAGCGCTCTTTTCTTTTACATTGCCTTTTGGGTGATGGCCGAATCTGTCATTCAAGTAGAGAAGTCCACTGACGAAAAGTGCCACAACGGAAACCGTAAAGAGGGCATACATACTTAATACCCAAGCGAATGTGGCTGTCAGAAAGGCAATGAAGGAAAACATTCTGCTGAATGACATCACATGACCTAATTTTTTACTTTTCATAACGCCTCCCAGAGCTTAGTGGGTAGTATCAGAGTGTTCTCACTCCGCATTTGTATTGTCTCTTTTTTGCTCAGAAGATACCCAAAAAACGGGCTAAATATTTCTCAAAAAAGATTAAATATTGACCTAGTAGACAGTTTTGAATAGAGATGTGTTGTGAGTTTCATTGCATAAAAAACGCGTCGGCAATTTTGATTGTGGTGAGCATCAGAATTGATTCCTAACTTTAAGTAGAGTGAATGTATCGCAACTGATAACGCAGGAAATTCTTATGCTAAAGACTCAACTCAAACGTATCGCTGTGCTGACTGGCTTACTGGTTTCATCTTCTGTTCTGGCAAATACCAGCAACTACAACACAGATATTCCAACAAGCATCATGACGCCGAATACGGTAGAAACAAGCATCGGTACTTTGAATTTCAAGGATGGTGTGCCAAGTCAACAGACCATGGATACGCTTTATAACAATCTCGATACTATGCGAGCGACAGAAGTATTCATGAATGCCATCCCTCTGGCGTCGTTAGAAGCGCTACGTATGGGACATGAAAAGATGGGATTGACGAAATCCAATCAGGTGATGCTATTTGATAACTTGATGGATTCAAATCCTTTATTCCTAACCGGTAACACGGATACGGTTTACGCATCGGCGTTTCTTGATCTAGAGCGTGATGGTCCAACGGTTGTGGAAATCCCGCCGGGCATGGGGCCAACTACAGTCAATGATGCCTTCTTCCGTTTTGTGACCGATATGGGCGTAGTAGGGCCAGATAAAGGTCAGGGCGGCAAATACCTTATCTTGCCACCAAACTACGATGGCCCAGTGCCTGAGGGCTACCATGTTTCTCAATCGACAAGTTATGTGAACTGGTTTATCGCACGAGGCTTCTTGAAAGACGGTAAAACGGATGCAGCGGTCAACTCGTACCACACTGGTTTGAAGATTTATCCTTTGTCTAAGAAGGATGATCAACCGAAGATGGCCTTCACTTCAGGTAGTGGTAAAGCCTTCAATACTATTCACGCCAATGACGAACATTTCTATGACGAAATCAAAGTGGTTATCGACAAAGAGCCTATTGATTTTATTGACCCAGAAATGCGTGGTTTGATTGCGACTATCGGCATTCAGAAGGGCAAACCATTTGCACCGGATGCTCGCATGCAAAAGATCCTTGAAGATGGTGCTGCTATTGGTAATGCAACGGCTCGTGCGCTGATGTTTAACCCACGTACAGAAAACGCGTACATTTGGGACGATCGTAACTGGAAAACTGCTTTTATCGGCAAAGATTATCAGTGGCTGATTGATGAAGGTAAAGGTGGACGTAATCTGGATGCGCGTACTTATTTCTTCTACATGGCAACGGTAAACACGCCAGCGATGGCGCTTAAGATGATTGGCAAAGGCTCTCAGTACGCCATTGTTGATAAAACGGCAGAGGGTAAGTTCTTTGATGGCGGTAAGAATTACAAGCTGACGATTCCTGCGAATGTACCAGCGAAGAACTTCTGGTCTGTGGTGGCTTACGATACGCAAACACGTTCAGAGCTACAAACTAGTCAACCGTTCCCAAGTAAGAACGACAAACGTGATGAGATGATTGCTAACTCAGATGGCTCGATTGATTTGTACTTTGGCCCGAAAGCTCCAAAAGGCAAAGAAGCAAACTGGATTCAAACCGTACCTAACAAAGGTTGGTTCACCATCTTGCGAGTATATGGTCCACTAGAACCTTGGTACGACGGTACTTGGAAGCCAAGTGATATCACGGAGGTTAAATAAGATAAGAGCTTAAGTCCTAGAAGCTGAAGAAGTAAGCCGACCTGTTTATTGGTCGGCTTTTTTGTATTCGTTGACGATGTGGCAATTGAATTTAGTGGCTTAGCTAAGTGCTTGTTTAATAAATGCTTCTACTTGAGCAATGATCGGATGTTGGTAGAAGGCACGATGGTACTGAATGCCAACGTCAAACATCATGGGTTTTCCTTCCAACGTCAAAGGCAATCGACGAATGCCTGCGGGTAGCTCTTTGTCATCGATATACATGCCAACAAATACATACGGGCTGACTTTCACACAATCTAGCGCAGCACTCATGGAGGAGACGGTCAGTTTTTGTTCTAGATTCACGCCAGTCAACTTACGCATTCGCTCGTAATAGGCGCTCACATCGAGCGAACCCATTGAGACGCGCACAGTATCTAGGTTCTCCATATCGCTCAGCTCAATTTCTTGTTGTTGACTGAGTGGGTGTTGATCATTGACGTAAGCGAAAATCGGCACTGAGCTGACTTTGCGTTCGACCATCCTTTCATTGAGTTCATTTGGAAACCCACCAATCCCAATTGCGACAGCGCCGCGCTTTGGGTTCTCTATGCTTTCTATCGACCAATCAATAAAGGAAATCTTAGGCTTTTGTTCATCTGTGGTAAGGGCGGTAACCAAAGGGATCGTTAACATGCCAGAAAGAGGATTGATAATACTGAATAGGTATTCGTTAGCATGCTGATTCGCATTGTAGCTTTGTGCCAGCTGCGGTATCTGCTCAAGTTGCTCTAGAGGTTCCCCGATAGCCTCACACAATTGTTGACATAGCAGCGTAGGGGTATAAACGCCTTTCTCTGCATTGAACAGTTCGTTATCAAATCGCAGGCGGCATTCGGCGAGCTGCCTAGTAAAGGTGGCTTTGCTGATGTCTAGCGTATGACACACTTTCGCCTGCGACTTTTGCTGGCTCAGTAGATAAAGAAAGCGATACAAATTTAAATCGATGGTATTTTTCACGAAGTAAGCGCCTCAAAACGTTAAGCTTTAAGTATCAACGTCTCTCATCCTCTGTTCCAATAAAATCGAAAACAAATTTTCCTTTTGTGACATGGGGTTAGGTCGTAAGGGTATGGTGTATCAAATCTGATTAAGAAACAAAGATTGCATAAAAGGTGAAAAAGAGTGCTAGGTAAGCCTTTGAACTCATCCTATAATTAGCTTGCATATGGAGGATGTTTAGTAGACAAACATCCTCTATTTTTTGAAACCTACAACAAGGAACCGGCATAAGTCGTTTTTGCTGGTGTTGTTTACATTTACCAAGAAGGTGATTTAACACTATTAATTGAGGTTCTTACGATGACTCTTAACAAGTACTTTGTTTTCATTCCGGCAGATATGGATCAGGAAACGCACAAGGAACAGAAAGTGAATTCTGAAACGGAAACTCAACGTCAGGCATTAGTAAAACAGGCGCAGCAAGAAGGCGGACTGTAAGGCTAGGTTTCAAAATAAGAAGAGCACCCAAAGAGGTGCTCTTTGTTTATCTCTCACACTTCATCATTTCAGCATACCAAGACTCTTGAGTTTGCGATAAATGGTATTGCGGCTCAGACCCAACATGCGCGAGGTTTTACTGATGTTGCCTTGGTTTGCTTGGTAGGTTTTTACCAACTTATCTTCCACAGTCGTACGCATGTCTCTGGTTTTTGACGTATCCACTTGTTTGATAACGTTTGTTTGGCTTAGCTTTTTGGCAAGATGGTTAGGTACGTGGCTAAGCTCGAGTTGCGCTTCTCCTTGCGCCATCAAGGCTGACACTTTGATTAAGCTGTCGAGCTCACGCAGATTCCCCGGCCAACCATAGCCCAACATTAATGATAGTAGGTGAGGGCAAATGCTTTGTTCAGACTCGGCGTGACGACGATGAATGTTCTCAATCAGCGCTTGTTTGTCGCTACGCTCTTGGAAACGAGGCAATTCGACGATGAGTCCGTTTAGGCGGTAATAAAGATCCTGACGAAACTCACCTTGCTCAACCAATCGCTCTAAGTCTTTGTGTGTTGCGGCGATGATTTGTGTATCCACTTGGATGGTTTGGTTTGAGCCGACAGGCAACACGGTTTTGTCTTGGAGAACATGCAGCAGTCGGCTTTGCGCTTCTAATGGTAAGTCTGCGATTTCATCTAAGAACAAGATGCCTTTGTGCGCTTGACGGATCTTACCTTGGTAGCCTTTGTTGTTTGCTCCGGTGAAGGCACCTGCGACATAACCAAACAGTTCGGATTCGACCAAGTCTTTCGGTAGCGCACCGCAGTTCACGGAAACCAAGGGGCCGTTTTTTCTCTGGCTGTTTTTATGCAGAGCTTTAACGAACTCATTTTTACCTACGCCCGTCTCGCCAAGGATCAACAAGCTAATGTCTTTATCGATAACGCGATTGGCTTGCTGCCAACAGTGCTCGACGGTGGTGTCGCCGTAATGCAGGTCATTCGAGGCAGAAATAGCACGAGATGATGTTTTTCGCTCCGATAGTGGCTGAGTTTTGAAGACTAAAGATTGGTTACTGGCAGAATCGTCAAGTATGGAGGCGAGTTGTTGTCCAACAACATTGGTTTGAGCCAGCAGTTGTGAGGCTACTTGGTTATGAGCCAGAATTTGACCTTCTTCATTGGCGATGATGATGCCTTGCCAACCGCTATTCAGTAAACCTTGCTCACAAGCTAAATCAACTCGAATGTGCCCTTGAGGGATTTGGTTGAGTAGTTGGTTTTCTACCTGTTGAACCATGTTTTGGACTAAGACTTGTGTTGAAAAGTCATGCTTCTTTTGCTCACTGGTAATGTCCAGTACACCAATCAAATTACCCAAATGATCAAAGATCGGGCTCGCTGAGCAACTGATAAAGCGATGATGTTGTATAAAGTGTTGGTCACCAATCACGGAAACGGGTTTTGCTTCCACTAGCGCAGTGCCAATGGCGTTGGTGCCTTTGAGTTTTTCCTGCCAACACGCGCCAGAACTAAGCGCAATTTCTGTCAGCTTTTCACGGAACTTAGGTTGCCCCCAGCTCCCAATGATCACGCCTTCGGCATCGGTCAGTATTAATCGACTGTCGCTGTGGGAGAACAATTGATTAAACAAAGGCAAGGCAAATTGCTTAACGGCATCGATTAAGAAGTGGAGCTGGTGGCGTCGGTCCTCAAGTAACGCTGAGGTGACACGAATATCGTCTGGTCGACGTCGCTGTTTTAAACCCGCTTGTTCACTTCTGTCCCATGAAGTGGAAAGCCAATTGCTGTTGGTAATGTGTTGAAGTTCCATGACTGTACCATTTTGTCACAGTGAGGGTGTGCCATTCTGGAACACTTGAACACTGGTGTTCACACCATACATCCGCTCAAACGTCACTCACTTAGTTTGTTATCGCTTGGTAATCATAGTTTTACATTTAATTAACAACAAGGTACTCATTGTTGGCATGTGACTTGAGTGATGTTCTTGCAACAATGCTGAGTTGAACACTCGGTTGTTTAAAACAAAAAAATGAACGAGAACAAAAGGAAGAGTTATGATCTATGCACAGCCAGGTAGTGAAAATGCCATCGTTAATTTCAAATCGCATTACGACAACTACATCGGTGGCGAATGGGTAAAACCAACGGGTGGTGAATACTTCGACAATACATCGCCAATCAATGGCCAAGCGTATTGTAAGGTCGCTCGTTCTGGGGAAGCAGACATCAACCTTGCACTGGATGCAGCGCATAGCGTAAGAGCACAGTGGGCGAAAACCAGCGTGACTGAGCGTGCGAATATACTGCTAAAAATCGCAGACCGCATTGAGCAAAACCTCGAAGAGCTTGCAGTTGCAGAAACATGGGAAAACGGCAAACCCGTTCGTGAAACGTTAGCGGCAGACTTACCTTTAGTTGTGGACCATTTCCGTTACTTTGCAGGTTGTATCCGTGCTCAAGAAGGCAGTGCGGCTGAGTTAGATGAACATACCGCAAGTTATCACTTTCCTGAGCCGATTGGTGTTGTGGGGCAGATCATTCCTTGGAACTTTCCAATGTTGATGGCGGCTTGGAAGTTGGCTCCTGCGTTGGCCGCGGGCTGTTGTGTGGTACTTAAGCCTGCTGAGCAAACGCCGACTTCAATTCTGGTTCTGATGGAAAAGATTGGTGACCTTCTGCCGGCTGGCGTGGTGAACGTAGTCAATGGCTTTGGCTCAGAAGCTGGGCAAGCACTGGCGACGAGTAACCGAATTGCTAAGTTAGCGTTTACGGGGTCAACTGAAGTGGGCAACCACATCCTAAAATGTGCGGCGGAGAGTCTAATTCCGTCGACGGTTGAGCTCGGTGGTAAGTCTCCGAACATCTATTTCCCAGATGTGTTTGATCACGAAGATGAGTATTTAGATAAGTGTATTGAAGGTACTTTGCTTGCTTTCTTTAACCAAGGCGAGGTGTGTACTTGCCCATCACGTGTGCTGGTACATGAATCTGTGTTCGATAAGTTCATTGCTAAAGTTGCAGAGCGTGCAAAAACCATTAAGCAAGGCAATCCACTGGATACTGATACTCAGGTTGGCGCTCAAGCCTCGCAAGAGCAGTTCGATAAGATCCTGAGTTATCTAGAGATCGGCCGCCAAGAAGGAGCTAAAGTCGTATTTGGTGGAGATGTAGCGAAACAAGAGAACGACTTGGAACAGGGCTACTATATTCAACCGACTTTGCTACAGGGTCACAATAAGATGCGAGTTTTCCAAGAAGAGATCTTTGGTCCGGTAATCGCAGTGACTACTTTTAAAGATGAAGCAGAAGCGCTGGCGATTGCCAATGACACTGAATACGGTCTGGGCGCAGGCGTGTGGACACGTGATCAAAACCTTGCTTACCGCATGGGACGTAACATAGAAGCGGGACGCATTTGGATAAACTGTTACCACGCTTACCCTGCGCATGCTGCGTTTGGCGGCTACAAGAAATCCGGCATTGGTCGAGAGACGCATAAGATGATGCTCGATCACTATCAGAACACGAAAAACCTGTTAATTAGCTACGACGTCAATCCGCTAGGATTCTTCTAAATACATCGCCTTCAGGCAAAAGAAAAAGCAGTAAAACAAAGCCCCGAGTGTTCGGGGCTTTTCTTAGGGTCTGTTGTTCTTTTGTGGTTAAATTTTGTTCGAGATAAAATTGTTTTAGGCGAGGCAAGGAGTGTGTAGCCTAGTCATTCTAAGCAAATACTCCTTAACAAAGCATGAAACGATTTTAGCCGAACCCTTTGGGCAGCGTATGTTGGTTATTCCTACTTCACTATCGACTTCTCATGTAGGCTAACTACACATCAAAATCTCTGCCTTGTGTAACCGCCCGACAATTCGCTGCAAAAATCAGCTCGAAAGGTCAGCAGACCCTAGTTAACAAGCAACGGCGTTTTGGGTACCTTCGTGGTCTCGATGATGTGCACGGATCGCTAAAAACTCGTCTAGGTGTTCGATCAGCATGTCGACGCAATCTGGGTCGAACATCAATAACCTATGCTCTTTAATAAAGTTTGCCGTATCAGACAGTGACCAAGCAGCTTTATACGCGCGCTTACTTAGCAAGGCATCGAATACATCGGCCAGTGTTACGATCCTCGCTTCTAAGGGAATGTCGTCACCACATAATGCATCGGGTAAACCTGTACCGTTGTAATATTCATGATGATGGCGAATGATGTTCTTAATAAATTGCACTTCATCCTGTGCAATCATTGATGTGTCAGACAGCGCGACAACGTCTTCAATGATCCGCTCTCCAAAAATGGTGTGCTGATTCATAACTTCGCGTTCAGCTGCTGTAAAGCGCTTATCACTGAAGAGTACATCGTCAGGGATTTTGTATTTTCCTATATCATGAAAGGGGGCATATAGCCTGATACGATGGATAAACTCAGGGGTAATAGACCTATTTTTATCTGCTAGTAACCGTGCAAGTCGCTCACTGTATTTTCCCATTCGTATTAAATGCTCTGCTGTTTCAGGGTCTCTTTCGTGCCCCATCTTCAAAGCAATCGCTAAAGCTGATTGAAAGTGCTTTTGTTTTTCATCTAGCTGAATGAATATTCCCGATATGATTTGGCTCAGGTAGGCGAAGTCTCGCTGCGTATGCTCATCCGAGAAAAACTTGGTTTTTGTTGCATTGCAGAAAAGGAAACCAATGATAGAACCACGATTATATATAGGTGATGCATAACTGCTTTTGTGGCCGAGTTTGATCAGTTTCTTTATGCGTTCGGTGTTGTCGAAGTTCTCTAGGTCATCAACGATTCTAACTTGGCAGTTATAGGCGACCTCCGTCAATGAAGAGTTTATACGAAGCTCTTGGTCCTCAAAATCAAGACCAAATGGTTGAGCTATAGTGTCATTTACATAGTAGTTAGAAGCCTTGTTTCCTTTGATTAATACCACAGAAAAGCGGCTGAACTCTGGGTAACTTGTTTGAGTGAGCTTAAATAGCTCATCCAGTATTGCTGTGGTCTTCTTTTCTTTGGTCGCTGTTTTACTTAATAGGGGATAATCGAGCATGTTTGCCAACCTTTGTTGCACATTTTTGCTTTTTATAATGGAATCGATTTCTCATAATTTAGACTTAAAATGTAGCACCCGAATTACATTCAATTAACCCGTCTTACTTTGAAATTAGATTCCCATCATAAAAGTAAGGTTATGTATGTAACGATATAGTAAAAAAGCTTGAAGTAACCACATATAACGAGAATGTTAGACATTACTTAACTATCTGTATTTTTAAATTATTCATGAATTTCTAGGATGTGATCTTGTGCGTTAACAACTTGTTAATAGTTGCTATACTTACTTCACTACAACAACGGAGAAGGACATTCAATGTTTAAGTTAAAACAGCTCGCAGTGGCGGCATCGCTAGTTGCAATGAGCGCAAGCTTTTCAGTTTCTGCTAAAGATACGTTTGTGACCATTGGTACGGGCGGTGTAACTGGCGTGTATTACCCTACGGGTGGTGCAATCTGTCGTTTGGTGAATAAATCACGTGCTGACCATGGCATTCGTTGTTCAGTGGAAAGTACTGGTGGTTCGATCTACAACATTAATACCATTCGTGCGGGTGAACTGGATTTAGGTATCGCTCAGTCAGACTGGCAGTACCACGCTTACAACGGTTCGAGCAAGTTTGAAGACAAAGGCCCATTCAAAGAGCTTCGTGCAGTGTTCTCTGTACACCCAGAACCGTTTACGGTTGTTGCTCGTAAAGATGCCAACATTCAATCGTTCGATGATCTAAAGGGCAAACGAGTTAACATAGGTAACCCTGGCTCTGGTCAACGCGGTACGATGGAAGTACTGATGAAAGAGTACGGTTGGACGAATGACGATTTCAAATTGGTGTCTGAGCTAAAAGCATCAGAACAGTCTAAAGCGCTGTGCGATAACAAGATTGACGCGATGATCTACACTGTAGGCCACCCAAGTGGTGCTATCAAAGAGGCGACCACCTCTTGTGACAGCAACATCGTAACTGTGGCTGGTCCGCAAGTCGATAAGCTAGTTTCTGACAACAGCTTCTACCGTATCGCAAACGTACCGGGTGGTATGTACCGCGGTTCAGACAGCGATGTACAAACCTTTGGTGTGGGTGCGACGTTTGTTTCTTCTACGGCAGTGCCAGATGAAGTGGTTTACAACGTAGTGAAAGCGGTATTCGAAAACTTTGACGATTTCCGCCGTCTACACCCAGCATTCGCGAACTTGAAAAAAGAAGAAATGGTGAAAGATGGTCTGTCCGCGCCGCTTCACCCTGGTGCTGAGAAGTACTACAAAGAAGTTGGTTTGATTAAGTAATCTGTCGCTACGCCAATAAAAAACGCCATCGTATTTCACGATGGCGTTTTTGTTTGTCGTTCGTCAGTGTTATTGCACTTTAAACCGCGAAACTACATCACCCAGACCAGTAGAGGTTGCTTTCAGTTCGTCGCTGACTGATGTTGTTTGCGAGGCGTTCTCGTTGAGCTTACGAATGATCTCTTGAATCGCGCTCATGTTACGGCTGACTTCTTGAGTCACCTGACGCTGCTCTTGAGCAGATGTCGCCATCAAAGTGTTCAAGTCGTTAATCTCTACCACAGAATCTGTCACTACGTTTAAAGAGTCCATTACCTGATTGGTGCGATCTGCGGTTTGTTGACAACTTGAACGCGTTGAGTCCATTTCATTGACCACATTATCAGTCGTCGACTTCAATTTCGCTAACATCTCATTGATTTGAGAGGTGCTTTGCTGTGTACGAGCGGCGAGGGCACGCACTTCGTCAGCGACGACTGCAAAACCACGTCCTTGCTCACCGGCACGGGCGGCTTCAATTGCAGCGTTTAATGCTAGTAGGTTTGTCTGTTCTGCGATCTCTCCAATCACTTGTAACACAGAGCTGATCTGCTTGGTGTCTTCGCTCATTGTTCCAATGGTGTCAGACATAGAGGCTACCTGAGTGACCATGTCACTTACGCTTTGAACCGCGTTTCCAACAGTACGCTTCGATTCCTCTGCATAGCGATTGGTACGGTCAGTAAGCTTAGCTGCATCATCAGCACTGCTCGCAATAGACTCTGCCGTGGCGCTCATTTCTTCAATGGCAGTGATGGCTTGTTCTGATTCAATAGTGTGCTGATTTAGAGTGCTACTATTGTTATCCGACTGTTTGGCAAGCTCACCAACCGCGTGGTCGATATGCGCAGATGAATGAGACACTTCAACAAACATCTTCTGCAGTTGGGCAATGAACAGGTCTATTGATTGGGATATATGGCCGATCTCATCCTTGCTGTTGATATTGAGTCTTTGAGTTAGGTCGCCGTTGCCATCAGACAGGTCACTGACTAATTTCTTCAATTGCTCAAGCGGCTTAAAAGCAAAGTGGAGCAAAACAATACTACCCAAAATGATTGCAATGCCAGCGATTGATAGCGCTAATGTAATCATCCAATTCAGCTTGTCCGTGTTAGCTTGAATGTTACTTTGGTCAATATATCCTATCAGCTGCCACTGGCCATTGCCGAATGAGATGTTACGCTCTACAGGCGTTAATTCACTGCCTTGCTTATTACTGTAAATAACAGTTCCATCACCGATAAGTTCAGCAAAGCTTCCCTCAGCCGCAAGTCCAACAATGACCTTACTTAAGGAAGCCAGGTCGTAAGTGAAAAAATCAACGGAGTCGTCAAATCTTTTGATTGAGAAAGTGATGTATGGGACAGTGTCTTTGACAGTGATAGGGCTAATACTTAGTTGCTCAGTTTGGGTCTCTGCAGCGTCGATAAAATATTGAGCATCTTCTTCACTCATGTTGCCCGTATCATCGAACGCGTAACCGTTGACGATTTTCACAACCTGAGCAAAACCAGAGGTCTCTTTTGCGTCTGCAATGTCCATCATACTGAAGTTGAGATTGGTGGCTTGCGCAACTTTACTATTAAGTTCAGCTTCGAGTTTGTCGCGGGTGATGTCAATGATATGGGTGATGTTCTTGCTGTCTGATTGATGAATGTAGTTGCTTATAAAGTGGTTGACGCTGAAGTAAGAGATAAGAGTGGTTGTGGTGATGATCGCGATGATCAGCAACACCAGTTTATTCTTAAACGAAAGGTGAGCCATATTACCTATACATCCTTGTTGAGTGACCATAAAAAAGACTGCAATCCGGCAGTCAAACAAAATTACGTTTTTTGTTGAATTGGCTCAATAATAAGACACCTGTATGGTAAATGTAAATAAGTTCATATATTTATGTTATCGCTTGAGGCTCGATTTTTAAGTGTAAACATCGATAAAAAAGTAGATAGTGATGGCGATAGAAGAAAGGGCAACGAAGCCTTTTACATGACTAGGATTCAACCGGCGAGATACACGCGCTGCCAAGTAGCCGCCAACCAATGTGCCAACCATTACAACGCTGCCTTTGGTCCAATCGATTGAACCGTTAGCAACAAAGATCACGATGGCAATCAGAGAAACACAGGTCGAAACCAGTAGCTTAAGCCCGTTCATTAAGTTGATGTCTTGGTGCCCTGCAACCACTAAATAACTTAATACGATCACGCCTAGTCCGGCATTGAAGAAGCCGCCATAAGCAGAGACACCAATCAAAAGAAGACTTAATGCAATCACACCCAGAATGCCGGCGTGTTTGGTCTCTTTGGTCAGAAATTTAATCAACGCGGTCATGCGTGAGCCAGTTAAAAAGAGCACGGTTGCGAATAAAAGTAGCCATGGAATAGCTTCAAGAAAAACAGATTCCGGCGTATTCAGCAGAAGGTAAGCACCGACTGCACCACCGATCAAACTGAAAGAGATAGTGAAAGCGAGTTCTTGCTTGTTCTTCATGATTTCTTCGCGAAAACCGATTGCACCACTGATGTAACCTGCGCAAGATGCATAAGTATTCGTCGCGTTCGCCATGATGGGAGGCACGCCAACCGCCATTAATGCAGGGAAGGTAATGAAGCTACCACCACCGGCGACGGAGTTCATGATCCCACCAACGACGCCCGCAGCAAACAAGAGAGCAAATTCCAGCAGCATAAAAAGTCCTTTTTTGTTCTTATAGTTTTTGTTTCTGAACGATTAACACTACGCAACTCACCCAAAGAAATAAAGTAGCGATTAGTCCAAGAAAAAAGCCACCGCAGAGGGTGGCTTGGTTTCAAAGGTCTATCTTGAGGGAGAGATAGAATGCTTATTGCTCAACTTTCACTGGTTGCGCTTTAAGCTTTTGAAAGAGTTTTACAAAAAGTGGACTGCCAAGTACCAGTACCGCAAGCACTGTGAATGTCAGTGTGATTGGGCGTTCCCATAAGAAGCTCAGTTCACCGTCGGAAATCATCAATGCACGGCGCAGGTTTTCTTCCATTAATCCACCAAGGATAAAGCCAAGCAACAGCGGTGCGAGAGGGAAGTTTGCTAACCTTAGTGCGATGGCTGCCATTGCCACAAGTAACATCACAAACACGTCCATGGTGTTGAAAGAAACCAGATACACACCCGTAATGGAGAAGAACAGAATCATCGGCAACAACACGGTTCTTGGTACTGCCAACAGCTTTGAGATGTATGGGATCAGCGGTAGGTTAAGAATCACCAACACAATGTTGCCGAAGTACATGGAGATAATTACCGACCAGAACACATCTGGATGTTCAACAAACAGACGAGGACCTGGTTGAATACCGTAAGCGATTAATGCTCCTAGCATGATTGCGGTTGTACCAGAGCCCGGAATACCAAGAGTCAAAAGAGGAACGAAAGAACCACTTGATGCCGCGTTGTTCGCTGACTCCGGAGCGACCAAACCTCGAATGCTGCCTTTACCAAACTGCTCTTTTTTATCCTTTGGAGCAAGGTTACGTTCCATGCCGTAACTTAAGAAGGCGGCGATGGTTGCACCTGCGCCCGGAAGAACACCAGTAAAGAATCCAAGGATTGAAGAGCGAATAGAAACAGGCGCTACTTCTTTGATTTCTTCCTTGGTGACTTTCATCGAGCCAATGTTGCTCAGCTTATCTTGTTCCTCATCACGCGTATCTTCAGAAGGCTTCAAAATACCCATCAAAGTTTCACCAAGTGCAAAGGTCGCCATCGCCAACAATAGGAAGCTAAAGCCATCCATCAAATCCGTTAGACCAAAGGTGAAGCGTTCGACACCGACGCCTTTATCAATGCCGACTGTAGACAACATCAAGCCTAGAATGGTCATCATCCATGCTTTTATTACTTGTCCTTTGCCAGCGAACGCAGCCACTGCGGATAAGCCAAGAAGCATTAGCGCAAAGTAGTCAGAAGATTGGAAGCTTAACGAGACGTTAGCCAATGCAGGTGCCGCCACAAGCAGCATTATTGCTGAAAGCGTGCCACCAGTGAAAGAAGAGTAAGCCGCCAGTGCAAGTGCTTTACCTGCTTGTCCTTTCTGCGCCATTGGGTAGCCATCAAACGCGGTAACTACGGTTGAAGAACAACCCGGTGCGTTGATAAGAATAGATGAAGTTGAACCACCAAATACCGCACCATAGTAAACACCTGCCATCAGAATCAGACCCGAAGATGGATCCAAACCATAGGTGATAGGAATCATCAGAGCGATGGCAGAAATAGGACCAAGCCCCGGTAGCATGCCGATAAACGTACCAACAAAACAGCCAACAATCACCATCATGATGTTCATTGGCATCACGGCGGTGGATAAACCTTGTAGAATTCCATCTAACATAATTCAGTCCTTTCTTTTGACTACCAGATGGTGAAAATCAGACCAGGCTCAAGGTAGATATCCAGACCTTGAGTGAGCAACAAGTAAAACGCGATAACGAACGGGAATGAGGCTCCAAACAACACCGATTTACGTCGTTCGCCAAGAAGGTAAAAGCCCGCAAGCAGGAAGAATCCTGTCGCTAATACAAAGCCGATGTAAGTCAAACCCAGACCATAAAGCGCCATCAAAACTAAAAAGGCGATAAGCAATTTCCAGTTGAATGACATCACAGCGCCGCTTTGTTTATCGGGCTGACCAGTGACCAATAGCATTAGCGCTAAACCAATCCCGACGTAGGTCAGAATGGTCGGTAAAGTGCGAGCCGTGAAGGGTTCGTATTCATCCCCGGGAAAGAGAGGGATTTGCGTAGTTTGGTAGCCATAGCATAGGCAAAACAACAAAAAGATCATCGCGCCAACACGATCGCGGCACAGCAAGTTCTCTTTGGTAAAAATATTGGTTGAATGAGACATATCCAACTCCTAGAACAACAGGAAAAGACCGTATATGGGCGTTAATGAAGAAGGACCAAGTCATTAACAATTAAGCGCATCGCTGCTAGTCGAATTACTTAGTGTTTACCAATCAATAAACAAAGGAGTTTTTACTTGTCGAATATCGACAATGCCCATATACGGTGAAATTAGAGTGCAAATACAACGGGGCTAGGGATAGCTAACCCCACAAACTCGGATGGGAGTTATTACTTTTTAAGGAAACCTAATTCGCGCATTAGATCGCCCATTTGCTGCTCTTGCTCTTCTAGGAACGCGAAGAACTCTTTATCCGCTTTGTAGTTGTCAATCCAACCATTGCGGTCACGAACAACTTGCCATTCGTCCGTTTTGTACATTTTGGTCAGAGCCGCGTTCCATTCGTCGAGCTTGGCTTGGCTTGTGCCAGGAGCGGCAAAGAAGCCACGCCAGTTCGCGAACACAGTCTCATTGCCATATTCTTTCAGGGTAGGGATGTTTGGTGCAGCGTCTAGACGTTTTGGTGCCGTAATCGCCAGTACTTTTACCTGACCAGATTTCGACATCTCTAATACTTCGCCAAGACCGGTTGAAAGCAATTGTGTTTCGCCAGACAGAAGCGCTGCCATTGCTTTGCCGCCAGCGTCATACGCGATGTAGCGAACTTTACGCGCGTCAAAACCTTCGCCTTTAAATGCAGCTGCGACGACAAGGTGATCCATCGAGCCACGAGCAGAACCGCCGGCGATTTTTACTTTACGTGGGTTAGATTCGAAATCTTTGACCACATCTTCCCATGTGTTGTACTTCGAATCCGCGGAGGTCACGATAGCGCCGTAATCAGCAATCGTTGCGGCTACTGGTGTGAGATCTCGGAAAGATTGCGGGAAGATACCCGTCAGTGAACGAACAACGATTGGGGTTGAGTTCACCATCAACGTATCAGGTTGGCGCTCAGCGGTTTCGATGAGGTGTGCAATGGCTTTACCACCACCGCCACCAGAGAGGTTTTGGAAAGAGACATTTTCAACGATGTCGGATTTAACCAGTACATCACCTGTACCACGAGCCGTCATATCCCAACCGCCACCAGCACCACCTGGGATTAGGAAATGGATTTTTTCAACATCAGCAGCAAAAGCGTGGAAAGAAAATGAGGCTGCAATGATGGATGCGGCGAGCGTTGGTTTGAGTACCTTTAACATGTTTCACGTTCCTTATGTTGGTGACTCTCTTGTTTTGAAGAGTCTTATTATTTGTTCTCCTAGCGAGGTAGGGTGACTCGCTAGTGATGAGCTAAAGGTTAATAAGGTGTTAACGTGATGTCTCTAATGCGTAGATAAAGAGAATATTGAGCATAAACGACGTTTTGTTCATAAAGTTCATGAAAAAGGGATCCAAGGCTGGATTTAGTAAAAGACTAGATTGGTCACATCAATTGGGCGCCTTAAAACGCCATAATAATGGAGGTTTAATAGGGAGTGACAGCGATGAAAGGAACCTGTTTATGTGGCGCTATTGAAGTGACCGCACCTCAACACAATGAAGTGAGCTTTTGTCATTGCGACATGTGTCGAAAGTGGTCAAGTGGACCTTTGCATGCGGTTCATTGTGGACCGGGCGTAAGATTTAGCGGTGCTGAGCCTAAACGTTATCAATCATCCCAATGGGCAGTACGAGGTTTTTGTGGTGAATGCGGCACGAATATCTATTACCACTTATTGGCAACGGATGAATATATTCTTTCTGCGGGATTATTTAATGAGCCAGATTTCAAATTAAGCTTAGAGATCTTCACTGATGAGAAGCCCGCGTACTATGATCTGCAGCCACACAGCAAGAAAATGACAGCTCAAGAAGTTTTTGACCAATACGCGCCTGAAGAGTAGATAATAATGAAGTTTCTCTGGTTAAAGGTTTTACTGACAGTAGCGGTATTTGCAGGTTTATTTTTGATTGTCTATCAGCAAGTACAAAGTGGTGTGAGCTAAAGATTGAGAAAGCCGAGTTTATCTCGGTTTTTTTTCACCTAAAAACAATAACCTCTCACAATAGGCGTTACGGTTGTTATTAAGTTGTGTAATATGTTGCACATAAGGTTTGTGCAAAGACATGATAGGTGACGCAGGGAGGCGCTCTTAGATGAAGCAACAGCGCGCAGGGGTAGTTTTGATTAACCGAAACTTCCAATTATTGCTCATTGAGAGGAACAAGGACGGAAGAAATTATCATGTTTTCCCGGGCGGTTCAGTAGAGAGTGATGAATCAATAGTTGAGGCAGCGAAGAGAGAAGCTCTGGAAGAGACAAGCATAGTACTCGATTTGTTGGAGCATGTGTTCGAGATTCGAAATCAAGCGCGAATCGAACATTACTTTCTATCGTATGTCGACAATCCAACAGTAAGACTTGGCTGCGGCCCTGAACAACAGCGAAGATCGGATACTAATCAATACAAGTTAAAATGGGTTGGCTATGAAGAAATAGCTCCTCTCAACCTTTATCCAATTGAAGCAAAGAAGCGTTGTTTAAGAAATAAGGAATGGTTTGGTGGTCGATAAAGTATGTCCATTGGTGTTGAGAAACCAAAATAGTGAGATTCTTCTTTTCAAGCATCCTCTTGCTGGTATCCAGTTGGTGAAAGGTACCGTCGAATCATTTGATGGTGATTTGTTAAGTGCCGCTAAAAGGGAACTAACAGAAGAGTCAGGCATTGTTCAAGTAAAACGAACAAGCTATTTAGGCTGTTGGGAAAGTGAGTTCCAAGAGCAAGTGTGGCATTTTGTTTTATGTGAGTGCGGGGCTCTTCCAGAACAATGGGTTTTTCATACAAAAGATGATGGTGGGCATCATTTCGCTTTCTTTTGGCATGATATTACGCAAGATATCACTTCACACGCGCATCCTGTTTTTCAACGTGCTTTAGAGCAGGCCCGTGAGTTTATCCGCCTCGGTAAGATTGATTTACCAGTATCTGAAGAGGGAAAAAACTAGGCGGAGTGCCGTTCTTTGTATTCGATACCGTTTTTTCGGCTATTGCCGACACCTTGGTCTTACCGTACACAATCACCATGCAAGCTGAAAAAGGCTCAATAGACGTTAATTAAGTAGTTATGCGACCTTTCTGATGAACGACTATTCTTTGGGTATTGGTGTTCAACCGCGAGAATGTGTGACTTTGGGACTGAAATAGGCGTTTTTAAAGTATGATCGCTCTCAAAAATGAACATCAAATTATTGATATCTCACATAGTCTAGTATGATTCGCCATCAAAACGATGATAAGGAAGCCAACAATGAAGGAAAAGTTTGCAGTATTCATCCTTTGTTCGTATCTGCTTGTAGGCAGCGTTATACATATTTATGACAACGTAACTGGTGGTTTCTTGCCATATACCGAAGTGCCGCAATGGCTTAATAGCTACTGGACGAGTTTAGGGATATTAAACTTACTCTCAATCTATTTGCTTATTAAACACCGCCGCACTGGGGTATTGATGTTGATTCTGACGATGGGCAGTGATGTCGTCTTTACCTCATATGCGCACTACAACTTTGGGCTTTTTAGCGATGAAGTTCCTTTGCAACTTCAATCAATGATCTTTGGTTTTGCTTTAGCCGCATCGTTATGGTTATGGAGTGCAAACAGGGTTAGAAACTCTCGTCAGATATTCCGCTAATTTTATTTTTAAATTGTTTTCTAACAGGGATGAGTTATGAACAACGTTAAGGATCTTGCGAGCTTTGGACTTTTCGCAGCGATCTCTGGCTTTAGCTTTGGTGCAATCTTTTTTGGGATTGCGTTTGTTTACTCTGCTATCAACAAACAACAAGATGTGAGTATGTTAGCGCTTGCGTCAATTGTGTTAGGTGTTATTGGCTTGTTTGTTGGCGTAACCCAATCAAACAAGAAGCGCGATTTGATCAAAGCCTAATTCCAGCAGAGCATAAATGCTTCAACACGTTTCTAGTGGAGACCCTTCGGTCGAATCCCTTTCCAGAGATTGCTTTCATGAACTGAGAGCAATCTACTCCCCAAACAAAACCGCAAAACCAACTTCAGGCAAAGATGAATGGGTCACTTACGCCTATTATATTGAAACCAAGGTTGTTGCTTGTATCAAAGTCAAATTAACAAGCAGCGAACTACAATTATCGGGATTAGCCGTCGAAAGAGCATCTCGTAAACAGGGCATCGCTCGCCGCTTAATTCCGGCTTTGTGTGAGTTATATGATTCGGTGAATTGTTTGAGCGTCTGGTGTGTAGAAGAGACGGGTAATGTTGTTGTTTTTGAAGCACTCGGCTTTGAAGTGCTACAAAGTGAGGAGTCGATGCTATTCTCATTGACCAATGGTAACCCTGCAACGGAAGTTAAGCTGGTTTATTCAATCCGAAACACACTGGGATGAGTTGTAGTCGCATATTCGTGATACATATCATCTAGGTAGGTCAGTAACTCGTCCTCATCGAGAAAGGGCGGCACGACAAAATCTCTAACAGGGCGCTTTATCGATGTTTCCGAGTCGATATAAAGCGTCCAAATCCCATCTTTGCATTCAGCAAGCATGATTTTTCCAAACACATTCACTTTCATCGAACTGGTCATAGCGAAGACTTGTCCTTAAAACGAAATGGCTGTGTGAGCAGTTTATCCAATCTTTGCTCGTCTTTGTCGCGGATCTCTGGAACACCAATCACAACATCATCATGACCTAATTCCGGCTGAGAGCGGTATGTGCCAAACAAACGGTCCCAGATAGACAAGAAAAAACCAAAGTTAGAATGGGTTTCTCGCGCGATGACAGAGTGGTGCACGCGGTGCATGTCTGGCGTCACAACCAACTTACGTAACTTCGAGTCCCAAGGCAGTGGCAGCTTTGCATTGCTATGGTTAAACATCGCGCTAGCATTCAATACAATTTCAAACACTAAGATGGCGATAGGAGAGACGCCCAAAGCGAAAACAGCGGTGATTTTTACAATCATTGAGAGAATGATTTCTATCGGGTGGAATCGTGTTCCGGTTGTGACATCGATATCTAGATCAGCGTGATGCATGCGGTGAAGCTTCCACAGCGGTTTAACGCGATGAAAAACTAAATGCTGTAAATAGATGAAGAGATCGAGTAATACGACAGCAATCAGCACATTTAGCCAAGTTGGCAAGGCAAGAGCGTTGAGTAGGCCCCATTGGTTTTCATAAGCGATGATGGCTGCTTGGAAAGCGGCAATAGGCATGACAATAGCAATGATGACACTATTTAAAGCGACCAGCGTAAGGTTGTTAAACCAGCGAAATGATCGCTCGACCGTAAGCTTCTTTCTCGGCAGCTTGTTTTCCCATAGCGTACAGAGTAACAACACACCAATGAAGATGCTAAGCCTTAGCCAGGAAGGGTCGTTAAATGCAGTTTCAGTCACTCTAATTTCCTTGATTAATTCGCTTAACTCCTAAGACCTTACGACATCAATGTATCTTTCATCGAAAGGTAGGAAGGTGAATTGCGGTCTGTTTGCGAGCATTCCTTGAGACTAACAGACGATGCAAGTAGAATCGCGCTCTACTTTATAAAGACCCTAACAACTGGCACTTTCTATCCATGAGAATCCACGCTTTCCATCGTTTATACCAGCACCGTCAATCTATCTCAACGAAGCCATTTAATGCTCGTGGTTGTAAAGTGGTTCGTTGTCCATATTGTCAGGTTTCTGAGCAATTTTGTTTGTGCGACATTCAACCGAACATCGAATCTAATATCGCGTGTATGCTGATTGTGTCGGAAAACGAAGTGTTCAAACCAAGCAATACCGGGCGTTTAATTGCTGATACGATTCAAGAGACCTACGTGTATCAATGGAATCGCACAGAACCTTCTGAAGAGATGCTGGCGCTGCTAAAGAACGACGCTTATCAACCTGTGGTTGTCTTCCCAGCAGATTACGTCGATGAGCCTGAGCGTTTGTTAGACGGTTTGAATCCAGAGCGTTTGGCGACAGAAGAAGGTAGCATGGATAAAAAGTGGCTGCTGATTTTCATTGATGGCAGTTGGCGTGAAGCTCGCAAGATCTTCCGCCGTTCAGAGTTTCTTAGATCTTTGCCTGTGCTTTCTATTGAGCCGGAGTCACTGTCTGAATACATTATGCGTCGTTCAGATAACGAGCAGCATTTATCTACGGCTGAAGTGGCGACGTTAGTATTCAAACAAGCGGGAGAAGAACAAGCGTCAGAGTGCTTGAAATTGTGGTTTGAAGCATTCCGTGAAACTTACATGCTAACAAAAACTCGCGTGAAAACTGACTGGTCTCGACCGCATCTGAAACGTTTCAAAGAGTGGGCTAAAATCGAGAGCTAACTCTAAGGAATGAACTTTTGTTGATGGCTTGTTGTTCAACTGGCTTTAATGAGGGGATAAATCTGCATTCGGTCACGGTTTGCAGGCGTACAGATATGGATAATGCCTAAAGTTTATATTTTTGACTCCAGCATTTTTTGGGAGTCGTTTGAGCATTTTAGGAGAGAATTGCATGTATTACGGCTTTGATGTCGGTGGCACTAAAATCGAGTTTGGTGCGTTTAACGATAAACTTGAGCGTGTAGCAACAGAACGTGTACCAACACCAACAGACAACTACGATTTGCTGGTAGAAACCATCGCAGGTCTAGTAAACAAATACGATGCTGAATTTGGTTGTGAAGGTACGATTGGTCTTGGTCTTCCTGGTATGGAAGATGCCGATGACGCAACAGTACTAACGGTTAATGTACCTGCGGCGAAAGGCAAACCACTTCGTGCGGATCTAGAAGCAAAAATTGGCCGCAGCGTAAAAATCGAAAACGACGCAAACTGCTTTGCGCTTTCAGAAGCGTGGGATGAGGAACTTAAAGACGAGCCATCGGTACTTGGCTTAATCCTTGGTACTGGCTTTGGTGGCGGCTTCATCTACGAAGGTAAGGTGTTCTCTGGTCGTAACCACGTAGCAGGTGAGGTGGGTCATACCCGTCTTCCCCTTGATGCTTGGTTCCACCTAGGTGAAAACGCACCGTTACTAGGTTGTGGTTGTGATAAGAAAGGCTGTCTAGATAGCTACCTATCTGGTCGTGGTTTCGAACTTCTTTACACGCATTACTACGGCGAAGAGAAGAAAGCGATCGACATCATTAAGTCACACGCAGAAGGCGAAGCAAAAGCGGTTGAACACGTTGAGCGCTTTATGGAGCTTCTCGCAATCTGTTTTGCGAACCTATTTACTGCAACTGACCCACATGTAGTTGTGTTGGGTGGTGGTCTATCTAACTTCGAACTGATTTACGAAGAGATGCCAAAACGTATTCCTAAGTACCTGCTTTCTGTAGCGAAATGTCCGAAGATCATCAAAGCAAAACATGGTGATTCAGGCGGTGTACGTGGCGCTGCGTTCCTAAATATCAAGTAATCGTCAGAGTTTTCATTAAGAGAAAACATTTAAGACAAAGATTGAAAGCCTCGCTTCCCTTTAAGGTAAGCGAGGCTTTTTTATTGCTGTTATGTCGTTGCTATCTTTACCCAGTTTTACGCTTCATTTACGTCTCTTGAACTCGTGATTGATAAGCTGTTTCAATTGCTTCCATGAACAGTAGGAATGAAGATGTTCAACTCGTTAAGATTTCGGTATGGTGTTCTTAGTATCGCTTTAGTTGGTATGGTCTCGCCGACGCTTGCAAAGCCGCCAGCACCTAAGCCCCCAAAACACGTAAAGAAAGTGGTGGTAGTTAAACCTGTTTATCGTCCCGTTTATAAAGCGCCAGTTCATCGCGTATACCATTACAATAAAATTCCGAGAACCGCGACTTACCTAGTGATTGCGGGGATCACTTATGCCGTCGTTGATAATGTCTATTACAAGCGAAGTGGCGATCAGTATATTTATGTGGAGCAACCTCCGGTATCCGTGCAGAGTGAAGTGAATACAGCGAGTAGCACTGTCGTAGCAAATAAGGGAATGGCAGGTAAGATAGTCGATGTGTTGCCGAATGAAGCGACTACGGTGACCGTTAATGGGGCGACTTTCTATGTCCAAGGCAGTGATTGGTATGCGCCAATTGCAGGAACGAACCAGTTTGTGATTGTTGAGCCTCAGTTATAAAGCCTTACCCTTGGATTTCATGCATAAAAAACTCGCGACGAATCGCGAGTTTTTTGCATTGACCTATTTGGTTAGGCTTATTTGTTCTTTTTACCTACGCCCAAGTTTTCTTTTTGAGCTAGGGTGATTTTGCTAAAGCCTAATTTTCTGAAGTAGTTGTCGCGGTAGTTGCGCACTGCTTTAGTGTCAGATACTGCTTCGATTTGTTGCTCCATCTTTAGGAACTCAGTGATGTCGATACCTTCTGCTTCTGCAACCGCTTCTTGAATGTTGCGGTGTTGCTGGTACGAGAACGTCAGTTCTTTGTCTTGGTCTTTGTAAGTGTAAAGAATGGTGCGAGCCATAGCTGTCTCTCTGAAAAATTTTTCTGTAATCAATAAAAAGGCCAGACATGCTGACCTTTGAATTCTGAATTGGCCTAGATTCTGCCTTGAAGCGGGATAATTGTCACGCTTTCTGCTGCTTTTACTGTATCAACAGCAGGGGAGATTTCGATTAAACAGTTTGCCTCACTCATTGAACGTAAAATACCAGATCCTTGTTTGCCTGTTGTGCGAACGGTTAGGCGACCTGTTTCGTCTAGCTCGTAGATACCACGGCTAAATTCGGTACGACCTTGGCGAGAGCGTAGATTTTCTGTGGCAATGGCGCTGACTTTAAGTGGCTTCCAGCCTTGTTCGCCTTGCATCTTACGCAGCGCTGGTTCAACAAAATTGATGAATGAAACCATCACGGCAACAGGGTTACCCGGCAAACCAAAGAAAGGCTTATCGTTGATTTGACCGAACGCAAGCGGACGACCAGGACGCATGTTGATACGCCAGAAATCAATTTGCCCCAGTTTATCCAATGCCAGCTTAATGTAATCGGCATCGCCAACGGATACGCCGCCAGAAGTCATCACTACGTCGGCTTGCGCAGAAGCATTTTCGAGCGCTTCAATCATCAACTGCTCGTTGTCTTCTAGAATTCCGAAATCCAAAATTTCGCAGCCAAGTTTCTCTAACATGCCCATGATAGTGAAACGGTTTGAGTCGTAGATTGAATTCGCTTTCTGTTCTGTACCCGGTGCTTGTACTTCGTCACCGGTAGAGAACACAGCAACTTTTAACTTGCGGAACACATTCGTTTCACCAAAGCCAAGAGAAGCAATCATGCCCATCTCAGGAGAGGCTAGGCGAGTACCGGCAGTAAACACATCGCTACCAATTGCTAAGTCTTCACCCGCTTGGCGAACGTTTTGACCAGTTTTGATGCTCGCACCATTGAACGTGACAGTATCGCCATCCTGTTCCGCTTGTTCACGCATAACAACGGTATCACCATTGGTAGGTGTTGGTGCGCCCGTCATGATCTTAACCGCTTGACCAACTTCCAGAGGCTGATCGTAAGCATGACCCGCCATCACTTCAGCAACTACTTGGTAGCTATCACGCTCGACGTCATCACCGCGAATGGCGTAACCGTCCATTGCTGAGTTGGTGTATTGCGGAACGTTCACTGGTGACACAACATGATCTGCAAGCACGCGGCCGTACGCATCTTCAATCTTGCACGCTTCGGTTTCAGAAACCGTGTTTACCAACGAAAGGATCTTTTCTTGTCCTTGAACCACAGAAAGGAAAGCTGGAGAAAGGGTATCGCAGCAAGCGGCTTCTTTCTCTTTACTCTTTGGTGCTCTCGCTTCTTGAACATACTGAATAACGAACTGGGCAATCGCTTCAAGATCGTTGATGTTCATTTGTGGCAGATCAGAATCCAATTCGCCGCTGTCTGAAGCAATCGCGATAATGTTTTCATCATTTGGATGAAGCCAAGGCTTGCCGACTTCTTCACGGTGCAATTCGATCTTTGGAAAGGCAATGTTTTTGCAGCCTTCCACTAGAACCACGTCTAGCTTGTCTTCATCGAAACGTGTCAGTAGGTAATCAAACTCCGATTCTGACTCTGGTGTTTCTGTCATCAGTGCGAAGCGGTTGCGAGAAGATATCAGCATTTGCGATGCGCCTGCTTTACGTAGGCGATGGCTGTCTTTACCCGGTTGGTCGACATCAAAATTATGGTGTGCGTGCTTTAGCATACCGATGCGTAAACCTGCTTCGGTCAACTTTGGTAGTAATGCTTCAAGTAGCGTAGTTTTGCCCGTACCAGAGTAGGCAGCAAAACCAAGAATAGGGATGTTTAGCGTGTGTTTCATGATTCGAGTTGTCCAAATTGCGCCAATTCTTCAGGCGTATTTAAGTTGACGAAACAGTTTGGTGAGTCGCTAAAGTCAACGTAACTGGTGTTGCACTCTTTGTAGAGTAGGATGATCTTACGATCGCCACGTTCTAAAAACGCGGTCAGCTTTGGCAGTACGCGCTTGTGATAAAGCGTGAAGACAGGCTGCTGGTGGTCGCCATCATGAGCAACCAAAATATCGGTGTCTTCTTCTACTGCATTGCAAAAACGCTCAACAAGATCAGTGTTGATTTGTGGGCTGTCGCAAGGGACGAAGCCAACCCAATTGGTTTCTGCATGAACCAAGCCCGCGTGGATACCACCCATCGGACCTGGGAAATCTTTAAATTGATCACTGAAGACGAAACCAAACGCACGGTAGGCGTCTTGGTTTCGGTTCGCATTGATTAGAATGCGTGGTGTTTGCGGAGATAAACGTTCGATAACGTGTTCGATGAGTGGCTTCTGATTCAGTTCGATCAGACCTTTGTCTTTTCCACCCATACGGCTGGCTTGACCACCAGCCAAAATGACCCAACTAGTTTGTGTTGGCTGAAGCATATGCGTTCTCTTGGGATGTTTCTTTTGGTATGACATACAAGAGTGGAGACTCTACCAAAGTCTTGTCTTTAATCCACCACTGTTTTTTACATAAATCCGTCAACGCGTTCGCTTGGTGGCTAGTCACAACAATACTAGAGCCGCGATCAAGCAGATCTTTTGCCATGATAACCAGACGTTCGATCGACTCTTGGTCGAGAGAGGCACTTGGTTCGTCCATCAACAAAATCGATGGTTTTAAGATCCAAGCTCGTGCCATTGCTACGCGTTGTTTTTCGCCACCGGACAATACAGAGATGTGTTCGTCGGCTAAGGTTTCTAACCCTACCATGCGCAGCGCACTAATAACTTGAGCTCGCTTATCTTTTGCCGAGTCTTGTTGATATTTAACTCCATAAACGACGTTTTCATATACAGTGCCGTCAAAAAGGTAAGGAGATTGATGGAGATAAATCACATCAACACGACCACTACGACGCGTCCACTTTTTAAGCCAAGTGTCTTTAGGTGCCACCACTTTGCCCGTGGAAGGCTTTAGCAAGCCAGCTAGGATTTTGAGTAGGGTAGTTTTACCAACACCGTTGTCGCCTTTAAGGTAAATCGCGTCATTTGGACCAATAGCCAATTCAGGAATGTGAAAAAGCACGCGCTCTTTAAAGCGCATGGACAATTGCTCGGCGGTAATTTTTATAGTCATAATACACCCTTATATTGGGATGATGGCGAGTCGATTGCTTGCTTCATGTTCTTAGATAACCTTTGCCTCTCATACTAGATAAGAGAAAGTTGAGCGCTAACGCTAGAGATAATAATACAATTCCTAATGCAACTCCTTGCGCAAAAGCACCTTTACTACTTTCCATAGCAATGGCAGTCGGAATATTGCGGGTCACGCCCATAATATTACCACCAACCATCATCGAGCAGCCTACCTCGGTGACGATTCGTGAGAATCCCGCGATGATTGCCGCCAATAAAGGGAAACGTGTCTCCCAGATCATAGTAGCAGCGATACGAGGGA
The DNA here is from genome assembly GCF_030248515.1 of Vibrio sp. D401a. Taxonomy (NCBI): domain Bacteria; kingdom Pseudomonadati; phylum Pseudomonadota; class Gammaproteobacteria; order Vibrionales; family Vibrionaceae; genus Vibrio; species Vibrio sp. D401a. The sequence continues at coordinate 93,583 of NZ_JAHGAI010000036.1, forward strand.
TTGACGCACCTAACGTAATCGCTGTTTCAACTGCGCGACGGTCACTCGATTGAAGCGCACCGTGCATCATGGAAACCAGAACCGGAAAACAGACGATCATTTGTCCTAAGATCATGGCTTTTTGCGTAAACAGCATTTGCCAATCACCCAAAGGGCCTGCTCTTGAAAGCATCATGTACAGCAGCAAACCAATCACGACCGTTGGCACCGCCTGTAAGGTGTTCACAATGGACAGCAAGAACCACTTACCACGAAAGTCGGTGTAGGCGAGGACAAAAGACATCAAAATAGACGGCAATACCACCAAAGATATTGCCGTAATAGAAACACTAAAGGAGACCGCAACGATCTCCCATAGGTCTGCATCAAAATTCACCAGTAAGCGCAGGGCTTCTAGTGTTGTATCAGCAAGATTCATATTGCGTTATTTGCTCTCAGCATTCGCAACGAACAATTGTTTACCATTCAGGCGGAAGCCATTGATCAGCTCTTGACCGCGTGGGTTCACCAACCAGTCACTGAAAGCCTTCGCGCCTTGGTAGTTGATGGTTGGGTAACGCTCTGGGTTAACCAAAATCACTTGGTACGGGTTAAACAGTTTTTCGTCGCCTTGGAATAGAATCGCAAGATCTAATTTGTTTTGGTAAGCCAACCAAGTGCCACGGTCAGTCATGGTGTAGCCTTGCATTTCTGACGCCATGTTTAGAGTAGGGCCCATGCCTTGGCCTACACTGCGGTAGCCACCAAAGTTTGGTTCCATCTTAGTTTGCGCCCAGATGCCCAACTCTTTTTTGTGTGTACCAGAATCATCGCCACGAGAGATGAATGTCGCGTCTTTGTTTGCGATCTCTTTGAATACGTCTAGTACTGACGCATCGTCTTTTACTTGTGCTGGGTCAGCTTTAGGACCAACAATAACGAAGTCGTTGTACATCAGTTTACGAGGAAGGACGCCGTAGCCGTTCTCAACAAACACACCTTCTGCTTTAGGAGCGTGTGTCATAACCAAATCAACGTCGCCGTTTTCACCCATCTTCAGCGCTTTACCAGTACCAGCAGCGATGATATCCACTTTGTAGCCAGTGTCTTTTTCAAATTGAGGAAGTAGGTAGTCCAGTAAGCCAGAATGGTAAGTACTTGTTGTTGTCGCCAGGCGAATGTGTTCGCCATCTTGAGCTGAAAAAGCAGAGTAGCTTACAAGAGTGATTGACGTTGCAGCTAGAGTCAGCGCAATTTTTTTCATTTTAGTTGTTTCCTTTCCAATGATTCTTTGGCTTCTTAAGTCTTGGGTTACTAAAGAAGTCGCCAGAGCGTCAGAGAGCGCTCAAATCACAAGCCACCTTAGGGTGAGGGAGTGAGAAGCGATGGTATTGCATTGATGTCTCCCACATCCTGAGGTCACTTGGACACTCCATATAGCAAACAAGATGCCAACATTTTACAAGCTCAAAATGTTTGATTTATGCGCTAATTCATGGACTTATTTGCATAAAAATTTGCGTTGGTACAAAATGTCGCACTTTTTGTAGGGTATCTCTGTTTAAACTTGGTACACTCTGTCCCATTCCAATCCAACTGGGGTAAATATGTCTACTCAATCCCATATTAGTACAAACCAACAATACAACGCTTTTTCAGTACTGGTCGTTGATGATGAACTCGGTATGCAAGCCATCCTTAAAAAGGCTCTGGGCAAACTGTTTTCGCAAGTCGATACAGCGGGCAGCATTGAAGAAGCGGAAGAGCTACGTAACTCGCGCCACTACGATTTGATTCTGTTGGATATCAATTTGCCAGGGCGTTCTGGGATTGAATGGGAGGAAGCCTTTGAGGATGACGACAAACGCGCCGATGTTATTTTCATGACCGGTTACGCGGATTTAGAAATCGCGATTCGAGCACTTCAGCTCGGCGCATCGGACTTTATTCTCAAGCCATTTAACCTAGAACAGATGTTGAAAGCGGTCAGTCGTTGTATGGATCGCCGCTTAAACGAGCGCATGCAATACGCGATGAAGCGTGACTATCAGCGTCATCATACCTCAGAGATTATTGGTGGCTCAGAGAAAACGCGTCAACTTAAACAGATGATTGCTCAGTTTGCACCGTCTCGCGCGTCTGTCCTAGTTGAAGGTGAGTCGGGCACGGGTAAAGAACTGGTCGCGCGAGGCATTCACCAAGCAAGTGGGCGCACTGGTCCATTTGTCCCACTTAACTGTGGTGCGATAGCGCCGGAGCTTTTAGAGAGTGAACTATTTGGTCACACCTCAGGTGCCTTTACCGGAGCGAAGAAATCACGTGAAGGTCTATTTCGCGTAGCCAATGGCGGCACATTATTCCTTGATGAAATCGGTGAAATGCCTTTATCCATGCAAGCGTCACTGCTGCGTGTGTTAGAGCAACGCACCATTCGCCCTGTAGGCTCAGAGCGTGAAATCAGTATCGATGTGCGCATTGTCGCGGCGACCAACCGCAATCTGCAAGAAGAGGTCAATAAAGGTAACTTCCGTAGCGACCTTTACTATCGTTTAAACGTATTGAAGATCGAAGTTACCCCTCTGCGTGAGCGCAAAACTGACTTGTTTGAACTGGTTCCATACTTCAGCAACATGCTGACCAGTGAACTTGGCATGCAAGCACCGAAGTGGGCGCATGAAGACATGGAAGCGATGAGCGAGTACGAGTGGCCAGGTAACATTCGCGAACTTAAAAACCTCATCGAGCGTTGCATTTTGTTAGGTAAACCGCCTGCGCATCACTGGCGTGAACTCAATGGCGGTCATGCTTTACCTAATGTTTCCATTACCGTGTCACACAGTGAAGAATTGCCGACCTTCAAAGAGGGCAAAGAGTTCTCTGGTGAAGGCTATCCAAACACTTGGACATTAAAAGAAGTGGAAAAAGCGCATATCCAACAATTGGTTAATTTGCACGAAGGCAACAAGTCGGCGGCGGCTCGAGATTTAGGAGTGGCACGAAAAACGCTAGAGCGCAAATACAAAGAGTGGGATTCTGAGGACGAGGATTATGCCGAGTAGTAGTTGGCAGCAACACAAAGGATTGTCTAAATGGACGTACCGATTCAAAACCATGGTGCGTTATCGACTGTTGATTTTGACATCTGCGCCAATCTTTCTAACGCTGATAGCCCTTATTGGCATTACGATCTATTGGTCGATTCACTATACGTGGCAAAACGCATTGTTAGACGTATCGGAGCGTTTGGGTGTCGCTAATAACAGCATTACGCTGCTGCAACAAAAACAAGCGAACTACGTCAAATCGTTCGCGGACTCTTATGACTTCCGTACCCGAGTGAACCAAAATGTCCCACAAGCAGAGTTGCAAAAGTGGGTGACGGCGCAGAAAAAACGCTACGGTTTGGACTTTTTGTCCTTTCAACGTGTTAATTCGATGGAAAACAAATTCCGCTTTATGGATTTAACCAAGCGCGAATCTTTCTTCGATGTTCTGGACAGAAAAGAACTGGAAAAGCTAGACCCGGAACTCGCCAAACGTGCTGAAGTACCGATTCTAAAGAATGGTGGTGTAGAAGCGCGTGGCTTGGTGAGTCGAACCGTGATCCCGGTTTACAGCCAGCAGAATGACTTGATTGGCTTCTTAGATGGCGGTTTGCTGCTCAACAATAGCACGGTATTGGTCGATCAAATTCGTGATCTTATCTATTTGAGTGATCATGACACCCTCCGTCCAGTGGGGACTCTGACGGTATTCATGGATGACCTTCGTGTTAGTACTAACGTTCCCTTAGACAGCGACCAACGTTTGGGGCGCGCTATCGGTACACGAGTAAGTTCTGAGGTATACAACAAGGTATTGGCGGAAGGTGAGCAATGGGTCGACCGCGCGTTTGTTTACGATGCTTGGTATATCACCGCTTATCAACCAATCAAAGACCAGTACGATAATGTCATTGGGATGCTCTACACCGGTTACTTGATGTGGCCATTTGTCAAAGCGTATATGACTAATATCGTTGAGATCAGCTTGATTACCTTAATGTTGCTCTTAGTTTCTGGCGTGATGGTGTATCGCGGCTCTCGTGATCTATTCCGTCCAATCGAGCGAATCTACAAGGTAGTGAAGCTTGTCCAGTTGGGTAAAGAAAAGCGCATTGGCCCATTAGGGCTGGATGAACACCACGAACTCGCTCAGTTAGCGCGCCAGTTCGACAACATGCTTGATGCTTTGGAAGATCGTAAAGTCGAGCTTAAGAACTCTGCCATGCAGCTGGAAGGTAAAGTTCAACAACGTACGGCGAGTTTGAAAGACAAAACTGAAGAGCTTGAACTTCATATTCAATTGCTTAACCAAACCCGTGACAAACTGGTCGTTAACGAAAAGCTTGCTGCACTGGGTGAGTTAACTGCGGGGATTGCCCATGAGATTAACAACCCAACCGCAGTGATTCTGGGTAACGTTGAATTGATTCAGTTTGAGCTAGGTGAAGAAGCGAGTCGCGTTCAGGAGGAGATTGATGCGATTCACGCTCAGATTGACCGTATTCGCAATATCACACGCAGCTTGCTGCAATACAGCCGTCAGGGTGGTGTACAAGACGAAATTACGTGGCAACACGTGAATCCAATCATCGATGAGAGCATCACGCTGGTTAAAACTGGCACTAAGAAGCGTGATATTGAGTTTGTCACCGATTTACAAGCTCATACTTCGGTTGAGATCAATCGCCATCACTTGCTGCAGATTCTGGTGAACTTGCAGATGAATGGCATTCACGCGATGGACGGCAAAGGCAAGCTAACTGTTGTGAGTGAAGATTGGATTGAAGACGGCGAACTAAAAGGTGCAGCGATTCATGTCACCGATGAAGGTTGTGGTATCAAGCCAGAAAACTTAAGTCGTATCTTCTCTCCGTTCTATACCACTAAACGCGATGGTACTGGTCTCGGGCTTTCTGTTTCGCAAAGTATTCTTAGTCAAACAGGTGGCGAGCTAAAAGCAGAATCGGAATGGGGCAAAGGCAGTACGTTCAGTATCTACCTGCCAAAGAAAGCCGAGCTACTGCTTGAGGTAACGAATATCGCTTAACCGGCGATTCCAATTCATAACGCACAAAGAAAAAGGGTCAGTGTAATCACTGACCCTTTTTGTATCTGTCCCTCTAAAGGCGAGAGGAATACGTTGAATTAACCCGTATGCACCGCAATCTTCGGAGGATTGATACCGTGCTTCTTGAACTCTTTCATTACACGCAGAGTAATGTCGGTTTCAAACAACTTCTCGTAGGCGGTGTCTACCACGTAAGCCTTACAGGTTAGCTGAATCGCCAAGTAGTTATCCGTAATGGTCTGCTTCACAAGCACCGTTACCGGTTTAGGTAGGTGGATATAACGACTTGAAGACGCCGCTTCCTGAATCAAGTCACGCGCTAACGTAATGTCTTCATTCATGCCCACATAGAACGGAATCACCACCTGCATATCCAGTGCACCGTAGTTACCGCTGACCACAACTTCACTCAAGAACTTGTTGTTTGGAATCGTAATGATGTCATCGGTTAGGGTACGCATGCGCACAGAGCGCAAACCAATTGCAATAATATCGCCGTAGTTACCTTCGAACGTGACGCGGTCACCAACTTGGAACGGGCGGTCAACCATAACCGTCATACCCGCGATGAAGGATGCGGCTAGGTCTTTCAAGGCGAAACCAACCGAAACCGCTAACGTACCACCAATCAAAGCAAGGATTTGATCGTTAATACGGAAGCTCATCATAAACACGACAGAGCCAGCGGTTAAGTAGATAAAGAACTGTAAGAAAGACTGAAGCTTTTGCAGCACCATGCGGTATTGCACGAACTGGCTACCAATACTTTCTACCATCGAGTTCATGAACTTAAGCAATAGCCACGTTGAGGCAATCACAATGATGGAGAAGAACACGCCGCTCCAACGAATTAGGCTAGCGATTTGCGAGATATTATCCACACTCGCGATCTCTTCAGTCGCCAATGCAGAGGTGCTTAATAGCGATAACGCTAATACGGTGAGTAGTTTTTTCATCGTTATTTCACCAATAAATGTTGACGGTCGAGAACGTTGGTAATATGACGGAACCAGTGATCCGACACGCGAGCTTTGTCTTCACTCCACTCAATAAAGCCGCGGCTTTGGAAGTAGCGCAGAGTACCGATAACTTCCGCAATACTTAGCTGAGTACATTCAGACAACTCTTCCGGCGATGCCACCTCAAGCTGAACAATAGAACGCAGCACGGCCAGCATCGGCTTCGGCATTTTCTCGAGCTCTTGAGACTCTGGTGCGTGGAACAATCGAACCACGACTTGTTGCGTCTCTTTATCCTGACGCAGAGACAAGCGGAAAAAGCGTAAGCCAACCGTCGGGTTACCATCAGAGTAATGCCACAGAATACGGTAGAAACCTTGTTTCGCACGTTCTTCTTCTGTGATGTCTTCTTGATCCCATTGCTTAGGCACAACGAGACCGTCAAACGTCACTGGGTTCTCAATCTGTTGGTTAATACGCGTATCAAACAGTGCAGACAGTTGTTTCTCACTCCAGCGTGGCATAAACGCCACCCAGTCAAACAACAAACGTTCACCACGAGCACGGTCGACAAAACGCCAGCTTGCTTTCTCAATCGCCATCACAACACGGTGGTTCTTCTTAGAGCGACGAAGTAGGTTAGTCAGCTTAATCAAACCGCTTAAGCCGCCTACCATTGGCTTAACTAAGCGCTGGGCGTTATCAACTGCGATAAGGTAAGGCGTATCACTTTTACGTAAATGCGCAAGAACCTGTATCTCAGACGCGTCTTCTTCTAACCCAAGTTGTAGTGCCAGCTCTTTTAGTAGTTCACTGTAACCTGCGTATGGACAGTTCAAATAAAGTGGCTCGGCGTTCTTCACTTTGTTCAGGATAGTGCGCAGGAAGGTTGTTGTACCGACGCCACGCTCACCAGAAATCACGCACACAGCGGGACTATCTGTCAGCAAGTATTTAGACAGTTGCTTGATTTCGTCAGAGGCATACTCGACCAGCTCGCTGTCTTCGCTACCAGGAAGAATATATTCGAACGTTTGCTCGCCTTTGATCCTTACTAGATTGGTATCACCACCGTTATTACCCGTTTGTTTGGCAACTTCGATCCGGAACAAGTACGCCAACGCTTGGCTGAACATGGTGTAGTTAGACAACATTGCGACGATGCGGTGTTTAAAGCTGTGCAGCATAATCCACACAGCACAAATAGCCGTACCGATGATGCTTAGCAACAAGGTATCTTTACGACGGATTGACCAGTTTACCCAAACAGGGCGATCAGAGAGCTTCTCCGCGACTTCAAATACCTTTTTACGCCATAGGCGCAATACTGACAGCGTCACTAATACAAACCAGAAGAACAGCGCGCTGTAGATCCACGAGTAGATGGTGCCTTTACCCAGCGTACGAATCGAGATTTGCAGAATTACGCCAGCAACAATGGCGCTCCAAACGTAACGACGAATGGTTGAAAGACGTAGGGCAATCACCTCTTGGCTAGTGCTGCGGCTGTTGCGATAAGTAAACTCGAGAATAAAGCTAATCGCGATAGAGCCACCTAGAACCCACCAAGTGAAGATTTCTAGAATGATCAAATGCTGCAAGCTTGGGATTTCTGATAGCACTCGTAGCGAGAGCGTAATCGCAATCAACCAAGCAATTGCTCTGTGCGCACGGCTGATATACCAAATCAAACGAACCCAGATTGGCGGTTTAGCGACGTTATCCAGTTGTGTTTCGCGGAATAGGGTAATGATGCGCTTGCTATTGGTTAGCCACCACACCAAACCGAAGTAGATAAACAATACTTTGATGCCAGCCCAAACGACCGGAATCGGTGAAATCAGAATTTCTTTAATCAGAGATTGGAAAGAACGAATCTGGAAGAACACCAAGTATTCAACGTTAAGCTGAGTTTGACGCCACTCTTGCTTAAACTGCGTGACACCATAAGGGCCAAAACCGGTCAATTTGTCGTGCGTGATAGGGTCGGTAAGCTCTAATAAACGTTCTTTGCTTTGACCTAGGCTGTTGACCGTAAGGTAACTGGATTGCGTCTCAAACCATTCTTTGTCTTCACCAGATTCACGGAATGTCTTTAAGTGTTGAGCAAAGATAAGGGTTTGTTTGCGCTGCTCACTCATTACTGCATTGAGCAGTTGGTTGACCTTACGTTTGTCTTGGTCAGACATAAATAAAGGTTCTGGCAGCTTGTTGATCTCCTGAGTGATCTCTTGCGCCACAGGGAGGATTTGAGGCTCAGGTTGGAATTCGTACTCCCACTCAGCGTGAGCAGGTAAAGAAAGCACGAGACCGACTAGCATTAAAATGCGCGCCATGAAATGCATAAAATTCTCTTAAAACTTATAAGGTTAGAGTTAGTGTAGTTGCTTTATCGCGATATGCGAGTTTTACCCAATGACCGTGCACGATGTTGCGATTTCCCTTGATAAACTGATGCTTAAAAAAGGCATAGCGTACGGGAATGATAAAAGGGGACGCACTATAAACCTAATTTCATGGAGTATGTCAATGCTTGGTTATGACGAATTTATGTCTCATATTTGAGTCGGTTAGGGTAGGAGCGCTTATTAGTAGCAAGGTTTATGTTAGCCAAATCTCAAAAAACAGCCTGCTAAAGAATGCTTTTTCTCATTAATTAATAAAAACAAAACTTGAAGTGTGTAGCCTTAAGCAGTAACGTTGCGCGGTTTTTCCTAATAAACTTGAATTGCTAAGGTAAAGGTTTTGATTTCCACAGCGAATATTACTCAACAATTTGGCGCTAAGCCGCTATTTGAAAACATCTCAGTTAAGTTCGGCGAAGGTAACCGCTACGGCTTAATCGGGGCTAACGGTTGTGGTAAATCAACCTTTATGAAAATCCTGAGCGGTGAGCTTGAACAAACAAGTGGTAACGTAAGCTACGATCCAAACGAGCGCGTTGCAAAACTGAACCAGGATCAGTTCGCGTACGAAGAATTCACTGTAATCGATACAGTAATCATGGGTCATAAAGAGCTATGGGAAGTGAAGCAAGAGCGTGACCGCATCTACTCACTTGCTGAAATGAGCGAAGAAGACGGCATGAAAGTGGCTGACCTAGAAGTTCAGTTCGCGGAAATGGACGGTTACATGGCAGAAGCGAAAGCGGGTGAGCTTCTTCTTGCTGTGGGTATTCCAATGGAACAACACTTCGGTCTAATGAGTGAAGTTGCACCGGGTTGGAAACTTCGTGTGCTTCTAGCTCAGGTTCTATTTGCTGACCCAGACGTAATGCTTCTTGACGAACCAACCAACAACTTGGATATGGACACTATCCGTTGGTTGGAAGACACGCTAAACGCACGTAACTGCACCATGATCATCATCTCGCACGACCGTCACTTCCTAAACTCAGTATGTACGCACATGGCTGACTTGGATTACGGTGAGCTACGCGTTTACCCAGGCAACTACGATGAGTACATGACTGCGGCTTCTCAAGCTCGCGAACGTCTACTAAACGACAACGCGAAGAAGAAAGCACAAATCGCTGAGCTACAAACGTTCGTTGCACGTTTCTCTGCAAATGCATCGAAAGCAAAACAAGCAACATCTCGTGCGAAGCAAATCGACAAGATCAAACTGGACGAAGTGAAAGCGTCTAGCCGTCAAAACCCATTCATTCGTTTTGAACAGTCCAAAGAGCTATTCCGTAACGCTCTGATTGTTGAAAACCTAAGCCAAGGTTTTGAAGAAGACCTATTTGCTAACTTCAATGCAATTTTTGAAGTCGGTGAGCGCGTTGCAATCATCGGTGAGAACGGTGTGGGTAAAACAACCCTACTGAACACACTTGCTGGTGTACTAGAACCACGTACTGGTGAGTTCAAATGGTCTGAAAACGCGAACATCGGTTACTACGCGCAAGACCACGCACACGACTTCGAAGAAGACCTAAACCTAACTGATTGGATGGGTCAATGGCGTCAAGAAGGCGATGACGAGCAAGTGGTTCGCAGCTTCCTAGGTCGTATGTTGTTTGGTCAAGACGACATTAAGAAGTCAGTAAAAGTACTGTCTGGTGGTGAGCAAGGTCGTATGTTGCTTGGTAAGCTAATGATGCACAAACCAAACATGCTGCTAATGGACGAACCAACCAACCACATGGATATGGAATCGATCGAATCATTGAACACGGCACTAGAGCAGTACAAAGGCACATTGTTCTTCGTATCGCACGACCGTGTATTCGTAGACTCGCTAGCAACACGTATCATCGAAATCCGCGATGGTAAAATCACAGACTTTAAAGGTACTTACTCTGAGTTCCTAAAATCTCGAGGCATTGAAGGCTAACGCTCTCATAGCCCAAAATAGAAGTCTAAAGATAAAAAGCCCCAAGCATGCCTTATGCTTGGGGCTTTTTTACATCTCTTTGCTAAAAGATGCCGCTCAAGTCTTTAATAATTGAAAAGGTGCATAGCAGCGGCGCTGAACTTCCCCGTAGCTATGCTTTTTCCATCAATACTTAAATTGACCAAGTAGCGTTTGTAATCTTGAACTTACGCTCTCAACCTCGTTACTCGATGTAGAAGATTGGGCAACGAGTTGATGGGTCTCACTGGCTAGTACCGCAATTTGGGTAATATTACGGTCAATCTCACTAGACACTGTGCTTTGCTCTTCGGATGCAGCGGATATTTGGGAATTCATATCGAATAAGGTATCCACTTGCGTAGTGATTGACTCTATTGAGCCTTGAGCTTTTGAACTGATCGAATTGGTTTCTTCGGCTTGCTCGAAACTGGTTTGCATCATGTTTACGGCTTGTTGCACACCCATGCCAAGCTGACTAATCGTCGTTTCAATTTGATGGGTCGAATCATTGGTAAGTATTGCCAATTGTCTTACTTCATCGGCCACGACTGCGAATCCTCGTCCACTATCACCAGCTCTTGCTGCTTCAATAGCCGCATTAAGTGCGAGTAAGTTTGTTTGTTCTGCAATACGCTGAATAGAGGAGACGATATGGTTGATCTCTTGGCTCTGGCCTTCCAAATCTTCAACGGTAGATTTGGAGGCATGGATATGCTCCATTAGAGTTGTGGTGCTCTGCTTCGATTGCTCAGTTAAAGAAAGTGTTTCTATTGCACTACGACGAACTTCGCTTGCTGTTTGCGCCGCAGCATCGATATTGTTGTTGATCTCATTACTCGTCATCACCAACTCATTGACCGCCGTTGCGACAGACTCCGCTTCGACCTTTTGCAATTGGCTATTATTCATGCTCTTGTCTGCGCTGTGCTTACACGTTGAAGCACTTACTTTAAGAATCTCTAGCACTGCAGCGAGCTCAATCATATTGTTGTGTATTTTTTCTATGAAGAAGTCAAAGGACTGAGCCAATTGTCCCAACTCATCTTTGCCTCTCGCTTCCATTCTTACGGTCAAATCACCATCACCTGATGAAATGTTGTTCATCATATGTGTGATTGCATTCAAGCGTCTCGATATGGTCACAGATAGTAAGATAAGCAATGTCGATACGAACAGTGCGATGAACGCTCCAATCATATGAAGTTGGAACTGAACTTCTTGTTGTGCATTTTTGGCCATTACTTCAATGTTCTTTTGTAGATCAAATAGCTGTTGCTCTAAGAGGTGGACATTACTTCTTAATGCCCCACTGAAGCCTAGACTAGGGGTATAGCCAATACGCTCAAAACTTGAGACTAAAGATGTTAGGGAAGATAAATACAGGCGTGAAGAGTGTTCAAGAGAAGGGAAAGTCACGGCTTCTATATTAAGTAAATCTGAGGCTTTTGAAATGAGACGCTGGCCAAGGTTCATAGAAGGCTGGGAAAGATATTGATAATCCAACTCAACTAACTCTAAGTAGGCGATTTTTGCTTGTGCGCTGTGTGTGTCTATTGTCGCTCTCTTTAGCTCTTCGCGTGCTTTTGCCAACTGTGCATAAAAGCCGTTTGGTGTGTAGAGTTTTGTTACTTCGTTACTCAGCTCTTTGAATTGTCGTTGATACTCAAAAATACGGCTTTGAGCTTCTTGGATAGTTGAATTGTATTGCGGTGCATTTTGTGTGATAAACGTATTCAGTTCATCCAGTGACACTTCGAGTTCTTGAAAGGTTTTACTAAATCTTGAAAGGTATTTGGGATCATGACGAGCAAGAAAGTCTTTTTCATGCCTGCGTAGGGTGAGGAGTTCTATTTCGCTGAGCTGATTAACCTCGATTGCGTGCCTCAGGGAATCAAGTCTTTCAAAGCTCGCTTGCTCAATATAGGCGTATCCAGAAATTCCTATGAGAAGAATGACAATAATGGATGTAAGTTTTGCTCGGATGGATAGATTGGTAAGTCGTTCAAGTATTGGTGACCCTGGCATGGACACCTCCCTAGCTATTGACGTTTAATTTATGCACCGCAATTCATAATGAGATGTCATATATAAAACTAATAGTATATTGGAGGTGTATTGCAAGTCTGAGTGATAGAGCCTTTACGAGTTACCCTTTACGTCGAACTCAATCTTCTCTGCTCCGGTAAATACTTGGAAGCGTAAGCCTTTCGCTCGAGCGATAGTAGTAATGCCAAACTTTTTCGCCAGATCCAAACCCATTTGAGTTACGCCCGAGCGAGAAAGTAAAACAGGGATACCCATCTGCGCTACTTTAATCACCATCTCTGATGTAAGGCGCCCCGTTGTGTAGAAAATTTTATCTTCACCCGTTTCTTGATTAAGCCACATTTCACCCGCTAGCGTATCAACTGCGTTGTGACGACCAACATCTTCCACAAAAGACAGCACTTCGTTGCCTTTACACACGGCACAGCCATGCACAGCGCCCGCTTTTTTGTAGGTATCGTTGTAATGCGTTAATGCTTCAAGCGCCGCGTAGATTTCAGATTGCTTCAGCGGCACTTGTGGCACTTGGTAATCTTCAAGCTGCTTCATCACGTTGCCATACATAGTGCCTTGACCACAACCAGACGTCACCGTCTTCTTCTTCAGCGCGCCTTCTAAGTGCTCAGTATTTTCTTTGGTGATAACCGCAGCTGAGTGCGTTTCCCAGTCAATAATGACCGATTCAATCGCTTCAGGATCAGACAAGAAGCTCTGGTTCTTCAAATAACCCAACACAAGCGCTTCAGGACGAGAGCCAAGCGTCATTAGCGTAACGACTTCCTTCCAGTTCAACATCACCGTAAGAGGGCGCTCACAGGCGATTTGCTTAGTTAGCTTCTCACCGTATTCGTCAAACACTTCTACTTCGATGGTCTGTAGGGGATTTTCACTGGTTTTAATAATGTTTGGTTTTACCACAGTCATGTCCTAATGAATGAGAGAGCCGATACACGCTCTCATTAATGGGTCTATTCGTCTTAACGCTACAACAAAGCAATTCTCATTCCAAAATAGCTGTTATAAGGAAAATTGCGAGGCATTGCTTCGATTCTGGATTAATTCTGCGATATCGCAGCAATGACACAGGTGCTAATTTGAATTTCTACTAGTTTTGAACTTATGAGCTTAGCGAAGGTAAGGCTTAATCTGGCGCGTTTATTGCTTTGTACCGCTAAAATGGTTGAAAGCAAAGTACAAAATGTCCTTTTCTGTCTTAAAGCCAACATAGAACAAACTGGGTGAGTTATGTCGGATAAGAAACAGTTCGAGAAAAATGAAGATTCATGGTCGATAGGCGTGGATCTTGTAGAGCATGAGATCAGTACCGGTATTTGGGTCACGACCCAATGGCAACTGACGGGATTTGAAATTAACCCAACCGAAGACACTCAACACGTGTGCTTGCTGCAATTGCACAAATACGAGCGCACCGATTACCGCTTTAACCTGAGCTCGCAACAACCAAAGCTTTTTTTGGTTATGGATAATGTCGACTCTGGTGATACACCGACGATTCAATTGCTTACGGCGTCTCAAACTGTCGCTGCGCAATATATGGATGGCGATAACCTAGTATTATCTAATGATATGCCGTTAGCTATTCAAGCTTGGATGGAAGCCTTTATTGGGCGTCACGGTGAGTTGTTAGAAGTAAGACGCAAGAAACGCAAAGGAGCGGGCAGAGCAAATGGCAACTAGTTTTTTTAGCCGTTGGTCGAAACGTAAGTTAGAAGAAACCACTGCAGAGCCTTCAGACGCTAAGGTTGTGGACTCTGTTGAATCTACTGAACCAGAAACCGCACAAGCTCATGAAGAATTAAGCACTGAAGCGCAAGCATTAGCTACTGAGGCTTCTGCGACAGAGACTGAATCTCAACAGGCATCAAACGAAACTACTGATCCTGAAGAGATGTCCGTAGCGCAGCTATTAGTGTCTGAGGCTTCAGAGAGCGTTAAGAAAGCCGCACTGCGTAAGATGTTCTTGTCAGAAGAGTTTAACGTTCGCGATGGTTTGGATGATTACGACGATGATTACAGTAACCTCAAGTCGCTTTCTGAAGGGGTGGCTGAAACACTTCGTGATTGGGTGAAAGAGAAAACGGAAGAAGAACCAGCAGAAGAAACGACACAATCAACTGAATCTCATGAAGAAAGTGATATTGAATCGGCTGATGTAGAACTTGCTGAAGGTGCCGAAATTCCCGAAGAACAAAAAGAACTGGATATAAACACAGTATCTAATGAAAGTGATATTCTAGAGACAAAACTAGCCCCTGAAGAGGTGGGACAAAATATACCACACAAAGAATAGGTACATTTTGACTAAACGCTCAATGAACCGGCTGAGACAAAATGTCCCAGTCGGTTTTTTTATCCCTACAATTTCTAAGATAAATAGCTAACCTATTGAAAATTGGCTGATATTTAATTGGCACGACATTTGCTATCTGTTGCTCATTACCATTCTTGTTGAAGTTAGACCATTTGCCCAACAGGCAGTGATAACCCGGGGGGGACTACCTAAAAGGGGTAGTTACTGACGAGTTAATCAGCAGAATCGCCTGCGCTAACTACAATGAAAGATGGAAGAAACTATCCATGCGTATAAATGGAACTGAGCAATGTTGAAACAACTATTAGAACAAGCAACTTCCAATAACGGTAAAGCGCGTCTGTATGCGTTTGAAAATACTGTAGAGTTGACCAACCTTATTCCACCAACGGTGAGCTACGAGAGTGGCGGCAATACACTGATTGTTGGACCGACTGCCATCATTGAGAGTGCAGCCGCGCAGCTATCTCAAATGAACAGCCTGACACTTCTTTCTACAGACGGAGAGAAGGGCACCAATCCAGAACTGTACTTTGCAAACTCAGTTCAGGTTTCTGGTTTCCTAGGTACGTTTGAAGTGCTTATCGAAAATAACGGTCTAGCAAGCAACCTAGCAAAAGTCGCTATCAATAGTGATTGTTTCGATGTTGTTCTCGATCTTTGTCTAAGTAGCTGTATGTCAGAAGAGGTTCCGGTTCCGGGTTACTACCCAGTAGGGCGCGGTTATCCAAAACTGGCAGAAGCGCTAGAAGAAATCCCAACATTAATGGGTACGTTTGATAAGCCAAAGTTCTTCCGTCTGGACACTGATCTATGTGCGCACAGTTCTCGTGGCGTGAAAGGTTGTGAGCGTTGTGTGGATGCTTGTCCTGCTGGCGCACTATCAAGTGAAGGTAGCGATAAAACCGGTCACCGCATCGAGATTAACCCATACCTATGTCAGGGCGTGGGTACTTGTGCAACGGCTTGTCCGACAGAAGCGATTCATTACGCGCTACCTAATCCTGAAGATACGCAAAAATTCATTGAACGCACGCTAGCGAACTACGAGCAAGCGGGCGGTCTGGATCCTATCGTTCTTATCTGTAGTTCTCGTCACGAGACTTACAACGTGATGGCATTGAAAGCGCTACCAGATAACGTTATTCCAATTGTGGTTGAAGAGCTTCCTTCTATCGGTATCGATACATGGTTCGCCGCTCTAGTTAATGGCGCGACGCAAGTGCTATTTGCAGCTTCTCGCTTTATGCCTGCAACCATCATTCGTGTTCTGAACAACGAAGTAGGTATCGCGCAAGAGCTATTGGATCAACTTGGTATCGCAAAAGAGACCATCGATATCCTTTACTTGGAATCACTTCGTGAAGGTCCTCCAACACTATGTACAGATTCATTCGATCTTGCTCTTGGCGATCTTCAAGGTAACAAGCGTCAGCGTCTGTTTACTGCGTTGGATGCGATGTCTTCTTCTCGTATTCCTGTTGAGAACATTGTTGAACTGCCTGCGAACGCGCCTTACGGCAATGTTTCTTGTGAGAGCAAAGATTGTACGTTGTGTATGAGCTGTGTGGCGGTTTGTCCAACACGTGCACTTCATACCGACGGTGAATCTCCATCACTTAAATTCGTTGAACAAGATTGTATTCAATGTGGTTTGTGTGAAAAGGCATGTCCAGAGAAAGTTCTGACTCTAACGCCACGCATGAACTGGGTGAAAGAAGAGCGCCAAAAAGCGGTTGTGATTCACGAAGAGAAAGCAGCGGAATGTATTCGCTGTCATAAGCCATTCGCACCTCAGTCTATGATCGACATGCTACAAAACAAGTTACGCGGTCACTCTCATTTCTCTGATGAAGCGGCGATCAATCGTATCGCGATGTGTGAGGACTGCCGTGTGATCGACATGTTTGAGTCGATGGCAGAAGACCCAATGAAACAACTGAAATACTAGGAGCTCGCAGTGGATACACAACGAGAACAAGAACAAACACTGAGAACAGAGATCTACTTGGTTTTGTCTGCGCTTTTCCGAAGCGCTCCAAGTGAGGAGATGATCGAGTTCCTAACTTCTCTAGAAGTTGAACCGTCAGAAAGCGCAATGCAAAAAGCGTGGATTGCGCTTCAGCAAGCGGCGAAAGATTCCAACCGCGAAGCGCTAGAAGATGAATACCAAGATCTTTTCATTGGTATCGGTCGTGGTGAAGTGATGCCATTTGGCTCATGGCACATGACAGGCGCAATGATGGAAAAACCACTGGCTGAAATTCGTCACGATTTGGAACTGCTTGGTTTCGAGCGTGATGAGAATGTGAAAGAGCCGGAAGACCACATCGCGGCACTTTGTGAAGTGATGTCGATGCTAACGGGTGAAGAAGAAGACCTTCAACAAGCGGTGTTTAACAAACACATCGAACCTTGGTTTAACTCTTTCACTCAGCAACTAGAAAACGCAGAGAGCGCGAACTTTTATAAGCCAGCAGCTCAACTGTGTGAGGCGTTCTTAACACTGGAACAAGTGCGCTTTAGCGTGAACACCAAAAGCAGTAAGCACAAATTAAAAATTGATGTGAAAAACGTCACTGATTACGAGTAATCGAGCAGTACTTGGTCATATCGATAGAGGGGCAATAGCCTCCAAAGATCTACCGTAAGGTAAGGAAGCAATGATGAAAGATAATAAAGAAATAAACACAAGCCGTAGGGATCTCCTGAAAGGCTTAACGACTGCAGCCGTAGCTGGTGCGGTTGTCGCTGGAACAACAAAAGTGGCAAGCGCTTCAGAAACGGTTGAGCCTTCTGAAAAAGACGTGAAGAAGAAAGGGTATCGTGAAACTCAACACATTCGCGATTACTACGACACACTTTAGGAGATAACGGATGAAACTTGTCAAACGCTCCGACAGTGTGAGCAAAGAAACCAATCAGCTTGGCGTTTCTCGCCGTGCATTCATGAAAAACACCTCGCTTGCTGCTGGTGGTGCGGTTGTAGGTGCAAGTCTTTTTGCACCGGGCATGATGAAGAAAGCACAAGCTAAATCGGTGGATCCAGAAGCGAAAACAGAAGTAAAACGTACCATCTGTTCTCACTGTTCTGTAGGTTGTGGTATCTACGCTGAAGTTCAAAACGGCGTGTGGACAGGTCAAGAGCCTGCATTCGACCACCCATTCAACGCTGGTGGACACTGTGCAAAAGGTGCAGCACTTCGCGAACACGGTCACGGTGAGCGTCGTCTGAAATACCCAATGAAGCTTGAAAACGGTAAGTGGAAGAAGCTTTCTTGGGAGCAAGCGATCGAAGAAATCGGTAACAAGGTGATGGACATCCGCAAAGAGTCTGGTCCAGATTCCGTTTACTGGTTGGGTAGTGCGAAGCACAACAACGAACAAGCGTACATGTTCCGTAAGATGGCGTCGCTTTGGGGTACCAACAACGTTGACCACCAAGCACGTATCTGTCACTCAACAACCGTAGCAGGTGTGGCAAACACTTGGGGTTACGGTGCGATGACCAACTCTTTCAATGACATGCACAACTGTAAGTCGATGCTGTTCATTGGCTCTAACCCTGCAGAAGCGCACCCTGTTGCGATGCAACACATCCTAATCGCGAAAGAGAAGAACAACTGTAAGATCGTTGTTGCGGATCCTCGTCGTACTCGTACAGCTGCAAAATCAGATCACTACGTATCGCTGCGTCCAGGTTCTGACGTTGCATTTATTTGGGGTGTGCTATGGCATGTCTTTGCGAACAACTGGGAAGACAAAGAGTTCATTCGTCAGCGTGTTTTCGGTATGGATGAAATCCGTGCGGAAGTAGCTAAGTGGACACCAGCAGAAGTTGAGCGCGTAACTGGCGTTCCTGAGTCTGAAGTTTACCAAACAGCGAAACTGCTTTCTGAAAACCGTCCGGGTTGTATCGTTTGGTGTATGGGTGGTACTCAGCATACGACTGGTAACAACAACACACGTGCTTACTGTGTACTTGAGCTTGCGCTAGGTAACATCGGTAAATCGGGCGGCGGTGCAAACATCTTCCGTGGTCACGATAACGTACAGGGCGCAACTGACCTTGGCGTACTATCTGACACGCTACCAGGCTACTACGGTCTATCTGAAGGTTCATGGCGTCACTGGTCAAAAGTGTGGGAAATCGATTACGAGTGGGTGAAAGGTCGTTTCGATGACAACGCTTACGGTGGTCAAAAACCAATGAACAGTGCAGGTATCCCTGTATCTCGTTGGGTGGATGGTGTTCTTGAAAACAAAGACAACATTCGTCAACGTGAAAACATCCGCGCCATGTTCTACTGGGGTCACGCAGTAAACTCTCAGACTCGTGGTCCTGAGATGAAGAAAGCGATGCAAAAGCTGGATATGATGGTTATTGTTGACCCATACCCAACAGTCGCAGCGGTAATGAATGATCGTACTGACGGCGTTTACCTGCTTCCTGCAACGACTCAGTTCGAAACACACGGCAGTGTAACAGCATCTAACCGCTCACTTCAGTGGCGTGATCAGGTTATCGAGCCATTGTTCGAATCTAAACCTGACCACGAAATCATGTACCTGCTAACTAAGAAGCTAGGTTATGAAGATCTGCTGTTCAAAAACATCCGTGTTGAGAACAACCAGCCAGTGATCGAAGACATCACGCGCGAATTCAACAAAGGCATGTGGACCATCGGTTACACAGGTCAAAGCCCGGAGCGTCTAAAAGCGCACCAACAAAACTGGCACACATTCCACAAGACGTCTCTGGAAGCAGAGGGTGGTCCTGTAAATGGTGAGACTTACGGTCTACCTTGGCCATGTTGGGGTACGCCAGAGATGAAACACCCAGGCACACACATTCTGTACGATACGTCGAAGACGGTTGCAGAGGGTGGCGGTAACTTCCGTACGCGCTTCGGTGTTGAGTTTGAAGGTCAAAGCCTACTTGCTGAAGATAGCTACTCAAAAGGCTGTGAAATCAAAGACGGTTACCCAGAGTTCTCTGACAAGCTAATCAAACAGCTTGGTTGGTGGGACGACCTAACGGCTGAAGAAAAAGCAGCAGCGGAAGGTAAAAACTGGAAAACTGACCTGTCTGGTGGTATCCAACGCGTAGCAATCAAGCACGGTTGTATCCCATTTGGTAACGCTAAAGCGCGTGCGATTGTTTGGACATTCCCAGACCGCGTACCGCTACACCGTGAGCCGCTATACACGCCTCGTCGTGACCTTGTAACGGATTACCCAACTTGGGACGACAAAGAAGCAATCTTCCGTGTACCAACGCTTTACAAGTCTATCCAGAAAGAAGACAAGTCTGGCGAATATCCAATCATCTTGACTTCTGGTCGTCTGGTTGAGTACGAAGGTGGTGGTGAAGAGACTCGTTCAAACCCATGGCTTGCTGAACTTCAACAAGAAATGTTCGTTGAAGTGAACCCGAAAGACGCAAACGATCTTGGCTTCAAAGATGGCGATGACGTTTGGGTTGAAGGCGCAGAAAAAGGTCGCATCAAGGTGAAAGCGATGGTCACTCGTCGTGTTAAACCGGGTCTGGCGTTCATTCCGTTCCACTTCGGCGGTAAGTTCGAAGGTGAAGACCTGCGTTCTAAGTACCCAGAAGGTACGGACCCTTATGTTGTTGGTGAAGCAGCCAATACGGCAACCACTTACGGTTACGATCCTGTTACTTTGATGCAGGAAACTAAAGTAACCCTATGTAACATTCGTAAAGCGTAAGGAGTCTGACAATGGCACGAATGAAATTCCTATGTGACACCAAACGCTGTATCGAGTGTAACGGCTGTGTTACTGCATGTAAGAACGAAAACGATGATGCGCTTGAGTGGGGTATTCAACGTCGCCGCGTAGTAACACTGAACGACGGTGAACCAGGCGAAAACTCAATCTCTGTAGCTTGTATGCATTGTACAGACGCGCCTTGTATGGCGGTTTGTCCAGCTGACTGTTTCGAGCACACAGAAGATGGCATCGTCCTTCACAACAAAGATCTTTGTATCGGTTGTGGTTACTGTCTGTTCGCTTGTCCATTCGGTGCGCCTCAGTTCCCGAAACAAGCATCGTTCGGTGAGCGTGGCAAAATGGACAAATGTACTTTCTGTGCAGGTGGTCCAAACACAGAACCAGGTTCTCTAGAAGAGCGTGAGAAGTACGGCGCGAACCGTATTGCTGAAGGTAAGCTACCTATGTGTGCGTCACTTTGTTCCACAAAAGCACTGCTAGCGGGTGATGCAGAGAAAGTTTCTGACATTTTCCGTCAACGTGTGGTTGAGCGCGGTGCGAAAAACGCAGGTTGGACAGACGGTAACGATCTTTCTTACGACGCAACTAAAAGCTAAGTAGGAGAGACACATGTTAAATACTCTTAAACGTGCGTCTCTTGTAATGCTGTCGATGATGACAGCATTACTGCTGACCTTTGCGATGCCAGCGTCTGCGCAAGAAGACACATCTCCAGTGGTACAACAGGAGATGACGCAACTTGCAGGTGCAGACTTTTGGCGTCAGGTCAAAGAGGGGCAAGAAGGCTATACCACGTCGAAATCAGCGGAACACGGTGTGCTGATCAGTACTCCGGGTGAGACTTGGTACATTCTTAAAGAGAAATGGATGTCTCCTGCGGGCGCTGTCGCAATTTTCGGCAGTATCGCAATGGTTATCATGGCTTACGTATTCGTTGGTCCTCTGATGCTAAGCAAGCCACGTACTGGCAAGAAGATGAAACGCTGGTCTCGACTAGACCGCGCACTACACTGGAGCATGGCGTTTACTTTCTTAACGCTGGCATTCAGTGGTTTGATGTTGGTTTACGGAAAACACTTCTTGAAGCCGTACGTGCCTACTGAGTTCTGGGGCTTCATCGTCATGTTGGCGAAGCAGTACCACAACTACATGGGTCCGCTGTTCTTCATCTTGCTAATGTTTGTTCTACTGAAATGGTGGCGCAAATCTATCCCTAACATGACAGACATCCGTTGGTTCATGAAAATGGGCGGTATGGTTGGTAAACATAAAGGTACGCACCCATCGGCTGGTTTCTCGAACGGTGGTGAAAAGGCGATTTACTGGTTGTTGATCTTCTTTGGTGCTATCGCTGCAGTGAGTGGTTTAATTCTGGATTTCCCAATTTTTGGCCAAACTCGTCGCGATATGGAATTGTCTAACCTTGTTCACGCGATTTCGGCACTGATTCTAATCTGTGGCTTTATCTTCCACATCTACATCGGTCTATTCGGTATGGAAGGTGCGTTAGAAGGTATGGTTACCGGTGAAGTTGACGAAACATGGGCGAAAGAGCACCACGATCTTTGGTATGAAGAAGTGAAATCAAAAGAAGCGATGGGCGAAACAGATACGGTAAACACGGAACCAAAAGGAGCGAAAGCGAATGAACAAACCTCATAACGGGATTTGGGTTGCGTACATCCTGAGTTGTTTGACCCCGTTTACGTTTTTGATCTCAGGCGTTATCGCAATCATTTACGCGGGCTACCGCTTGGATAAAGGCGAAGACAGCGACGTAGTGAACTCGCATTACTACGGTTTGATTCGTACTTTCTTCCTGTACTTCACCTTCTTTGTTGTTTTGATCGTAACAGTGGCAACATCGAACGGTGTGTTGGTTGGCGTAAGTGACTATTGGGTACACAGCAGCTTGCTAGACACAGTGGCTTACTTCATTCCTTGGGTAGGTATGCTGTTCGCAACGCTTGCGATTCTTGTATGGTTCCTACGTATGTACCAAGGTATGAACCAACTGCGCAACAATATGCCGCACAGACCCTCTACAGGTCCAAACCTATAAAACAGTCTCTCTGTTCAAAGCCTCGCCATCGCGGGGCTTTTTTATCCCTTGAACATAAGATTCGTCTTACAAATATGACACCCAGTCTCAAACAAGCGAATTACTAAGGATTATTTGATCGTTTTTATATTCATGGAGGAGCCTCAAAGATTTACTACAACTTTAGAATACAGGTTCTAAGTGACGGGATATCACTCACAACACTACTATTGTGCATTTACTCAGATTTATTTGTGTCGATAGAGTGTGTAGCGCTAAGAAAATCAGTGGTCTACAAGCGTGTCAAGGCCAGCGCAAAGTTGTTATCTACAGGCATTAGTAAAGGACTAACACGTTACAGCTATGGTTCCGCAATTCATTCTTCCCCTAATCAGTACATCTGGTGCGCTATATCATTTATCGAGTGAAAAACCTCCTAATGGTGAGTTAGTTGAATTCAACTCTCTGATCGCTGCAGAAGATTTCTTAAAAGGGTTTCAGAATGCAGAAACCTCTGATATTGAAAGACTCTTCTATCAAATTGGGGAATTTCCACCACAGCTCGTTGAAACAGAGTCGCCATTTGATAGCTACTTACCTCGTCTTTCAGAAGCGTTGCTCAACGGCAAATTAAAAGCTTCTTTCATCCCTCCTTCAAAAGAACATGTGATGACCACAGGGGTGACAAATCCCCCAAATTCGTCTACCAAAGTCAGTAGCAAACAACCCCTAAAAGCCGAGCAAAAGCAGCAGGCTAGGGTCGATGCAATGTCAGCCAAACCACAAAAAGAGAGCTGTGAAAAAGACCAAAAAGCAGGTGATCCAGTATCCTTAGTTAGTGGCGAGGAGATACTGACGTTAACGGATGTAGAACTGCAGAACGGTTTTGTATGGTCGAGAACATATCGCTCAAGCATCTCGGATACCGATCAAGGGTTGGGTTATGGGTGGAGGCACAACTTTTCATTCGATCTTAAAGATAACCATGACGAAAAAGGATCCGTAATAAATTGGGAGTTCAAAAATGAACTTGCTGATGTCATCAGCTTTACGCCAGTGTCAGTCGGTGCAACCAGTTATCAAATTTACGTAGGTGCAAGTTGTCATTTTTTAAACTCAGTGACAAGAGTTATTACTTTAGCAAACGGTAATCAATACCGATTTGAGCTGAAGCGCGAAAAGTGGCTATTAAGAGAAATTCGATCTGACATCTTTTCAAACTATCAGCTTGAGTATTCACAAAACCATCGCTTGATTCGAATTGCTACGAATAAACAACCGACGATAGAGTGTCAATATAATGATGAAGGTCGCTTGGTCGAATTATTCCTACCTAATACAGGAAAAGCGTTAGCGACTTTTGAGTACAACTCTGAATTTGATCTTGTTAAAGCGTCAAATCAATGGAAGTTGACTGAGCATTATTATTACAACCATTCACACCTCATCACCAAACGAGTTAGACCAACAGGCTTTGCCCATCATTTTGTTTGGGAGGGGGATGATACTGAAGCCGTCTGTATTAGAAACTATGGTGACCTAGGCGTATATGACTACCAATTTTCTTTTCACCCTCCACATTCATCATACTCAAATTCTTTTAATGACACGTGGAGATTTGTCCATGATGAACAGGGAAAGTTATTAGAGAAAATCAGTCCTAGTGGAAGGAAATGGACATTTGATTATGACGACTTAGGAAGGAAAGTCACCGAAACCTATCCAGACAACACCAAAACAAGTTACCAGTATAACCTTCAAGGTCAATTAGTATCGAAGTCGCATTCCTCTGGTGCGATAAATGCCTACGAGTATGACTCGCTGGGGCAACTCACTAAGGTCATTACGCCAGATGGCGAATCAGAGCAGGTTTTTTATAACTCCCTTGGACAGCGAGTATGGGACAGCGACTCTCAAGGGTGCATGACTAAGTATGAATACGACAAACACGGTCATATCATCCGCAGCACTTGCTCTGATGGAGAGGTTAAACAATGGTGGTGGGATAAGCAGCAACGAGTCGTAGCCCACGAGCTTAATGGGACTTTGATTCGGTATAGTCATAATGAAAATGGTTGGATCAATGGTATCGCTTACCCCGATGGCTGTATTGCTTCGTTAACTTATGACGATACTGGCAAACGCACGAGCGTGCAGTTTTATAACGAGAGTGACAAAACAGGCTTTAGTGAAGAGTATTCCTACGATGAGTACAGCCGGGTAGTAAGAGTATCAACACCCGAAGGCGTCACACAAATTGTTTGGGGACAGCTAAACCAGCAAGAAGGTATTGTGCTTGCTGATGGGAGTAGCTTTTCCTATGAATATGATGAGGAAAGAAACCTCACCAAACTTATACGTAGTGATGGATTGGAATTTTGCTTTTCTTACGATCAAGAAGGGGAATTGATCTCAACCCAAGGCTTTGATGGGATAGAAACCAAGTTTCGCTATGATTCGATGGGAAGGATTGCCGAAAAACAAGTTCATGAACGGACAGTGCTATACAGGTATGATGATGCAGGTTATTTGTCTAATGTTCGGGCTGGAAATGGTCGCTATATCAACGAAAGTCACTTCAGTTACACCCTAGGTGGGAAAATTACTTTTGCCTCCAATAAGCATCAAACTCTTCAATATCATTACTGCCCATCGGGAAATCAAATAAAGCGGGTTCAAGGGTCGTTCGAATTCGCCCAAGAATATAGTCGCCTCGGGAAGTTGCTACAGGTATCGTTGCCGGATAAAACGAATGTCGCATACGAATATGATCGATATGGACAAGTGTCTGCTGTCATTATTGGAGATGATGCGAGACATAAGGTGGAATTCAACTACGACAAAACCGGCAGAATCAGCGCTATTAAAAGCAACGACTTTTTAGAGAATAAGGTGTTCGATGGTATTGGGCGTTTGAAAGAACAATGTTGGCCCGATAGGAAAAAGAGTTACTTATTCAACGCAAGTAATCACATATCTACTATTGTCGACAGCGTGTTTGGAAAGACACATTTTCATTACGATAAACTTGGGCAACTCATACGTGTAAATTCCCCAAAAGATATTCAGTCTTTTTGTTTTGATAGCTTTGGAAACCCCAAAATTCCTGATTGCGAAGTACATTTAGACCGAGTCGATATGTATGGCAACATGAGATACAAATACGACTCTCAGGGGAATCAAGTTTCAGCAGAAGGGAACGGTTACACCCAAACTCGAGTCTTTGACGCCTTGAATCAATTGATAGAAGTGCATTTATTCAAAGGTATATGTCAATTTGAATATGATGCTCTTGGTCGACGGACAAGGAAAATCTCCGAAAATGGAATTCGTGAGTTCTTCTGGGAAGGAGAACGCTTGATTGGTGAGTATTTTTCAGGTTCATTCCGTTGGTACTTCTATCAACCTGAAACTTATATCCCTCTAGCGTTGTATGAAGATGGCCATGTGTATTTTTATCAATGTGACCAAGTCGGAAAGCCAGAAGTACTCAAAGATATTGACGGAAGGACAGTATGGCAAGCGACTTACGACACGTTTGGGTATGCGCACATTGATATTGAAGAAGTCGTTAACCCGCTAAGGTTTCAAGGGCAGTACTTCGATTGCGAAACCCAGTTACATTACAATTTAGCACGTTACTATGACCCGACCCTCGGCCGCTTTATTCAACAAGATCCAATAAGCATTGCGGGCGGCGTTAACCATTATCAGTATGCCATTAACCCTATTCAATGGATTGACCCTACAGGGCTACTTTGCGATGAAGGTTTAAAACGTTTATCTAAAATGTTGGTTGAAATCCATTCTCAAGGCAAAGTACCCAAAGAGTTGTGCGACCGTGTATTGCAAGCAGCTAAAGAAACATCTGTTGGGGAAGATGGTGTTCGTTCACAAGTTAAGATTCGTAAACCGAATGGCAAAAACCACATCAGATATGAATACGATATCGATCATATTGATTGCCAGAAAAACGAAATTACCTTTTATCGTCACATCAATCAATCAGATGGCAGCAAACAAAAAGTTCAGTACGTAGTCGGTATAGAGGAGTTTGTAAATGCGCATGTACTGGACTCTGAGAGTGCAGATGGCGAGCAGGGCTGCACAATCTTTACTGAAGATCTTGTGCTTAATAAAGCAGAATACAAAGAAAACTCGGAACTAAACACCAACGATTATGAACTGACAGATCGCAACAAAGAAAAAATCGATAAGTGTCTGAAGATGCGCAAAGAGGCGATGAATGCAAGAGAAACAGAAGGTCATAATGTTCAAATAGCCAAGATCAATGAGCAGTCTGCAAAAATTGGTGAGTTGGCGGCCGACGACTTTGTTAGGAGTAAGTATCCAACCGCAAAACTATTGCACCCTGAAGATATCGAAACTTCAGGCTCTAAACCCGGTGACTTCGATATGGTTTATGAGGTCGAAGACCCTCCACCAGGTGAAATAATTGTCGTAGAGGCTAAAGGTGGCAGCAGCCCGCTCGGGAGCCGTAAAATTGGCAATGAAGCGTATCAGCAAGGTACAGGTAAATATGCGGCGGAAATAGTTAAGCTAATGTCAGAAAATAAAGAAGGAACGACGGAAGAATTAGCTGCCAACGAAATTCAATACGCCGCTTTATCCGGCAGACCTATTCGATATATACATACTCAAGCGAGCATCCCTAAAAGTGGAAAGGCATCGGACTTAAAACTAGAAGTGGCAGAGTTTAAAATTGATTCCAAAGGACTAAAGTAAAAATGCAAAGTAATGAATCGGTCAACATTGTAGAGCGCAACGCAAACCCTGAACTTGACACACAAGCCGTTGTGAATAAAAAAAAATTTATAAACCGGGTTCTAGATAACAGAAAAGAATGTCTTGAAGTCAGACGGGAAAACCTAGTCAGTCTTGGTGACTTTGCCATTGACCAGGTTCGCTGGTATACCTGGTTCCAAACCTCACATGAAGATGAGCAAATATGTACATTACGTCTTTACGAAACTTCATTAATGGGGGCTTGTTATCATCGGCTTGCTATGTTTCCGAATGAGCCATTAACTGTTCAGATACTCGGTTATCCAGAAGTAACATGGGATGGTGAAGGTATCTTAGAGATGGGCTTCATTTGTCCTTCAATGTGGCTGGATGCTTATTTTATATCAGCAATTGTGCGTGATAGACCAAGTTTAGACCTATTGGCCAACTTTCCTATTTCTCTGATAAAACAAAGTTCCACAAAGGCAGGAGAACTGTCTTACATGTTGGTGGATGTCATTCAGTCTTTTCACAATCGTACTTCCGATTACCCTGATAAGTTGGTAGCCGCGATGGATGCGACCATTGCTCAGGGTGATGACTGGGCATTAGAAATTGCGATGGGCATTCTAGAAACCTTTGCTGCCCTGACAACCGACATTGGTTATGACTTCGAAGAAGTGCTAATTAAGAACTTGAAGCTGCAGGAGCAATATCACCTTCGAGAACTTGGTCCGGAGCGAATAGGCATTCGTACATTCATCAATTTCCCTCTGCTTGGTATGGCATGTATGTGGTATGACAAAGGGAACCGATTGTCTGTAGAGACAGGTTGGCTGCCACCATATCTTGTTGAAGGACGTTGGCTAGAAGACGTCAAAGCAGGAAAGATCACTCGATAGAAAAACTAAGGGGTATATTGACGCTATTTTTTGCTGTCGTTTGAGTATCTCTGTTAATTGGCAAAGTGTAATAGGCTCATTTCCAAATCTAACGCAAACGAACCATACCGAATAGGTGTGTTGGCGGCCGATGACTTTATTAGAAGTAAGTATCCAACCGCCAAGCTATTGCCCCCTGAAGATATCGAAGCATCAGGCTCTAAGCTTGGAGACTTCGATATGGTTTATGAGGTCGAAGACCCTCCTCCTGGTGAAATTATTATCGTAGAGGCTAAAGGTGGCAGCAGCCCGCTCGGGAGTAGGAAGGTTGGAAATATGGCATATCAACAAGGTACTGCAGAATACGCAACTGAAATTACCGAATTGATGCTTCAGAAAGGTAAAGGCACTACCGAATGGAAAGCAGCTCGAAGTATCAATAAAGCAATGAGAAAAAAACGACCAATTAGATATATTCACACTCAAACCGCTATTTCTGATGAGGGAAGGGTTCCCTCGGTTAATATCAAGGAATTTAATGTAGAATTCGGAGCGAATTAAATGACTGAGAATAATAAGAAAGATTTCGTAAAGAGAAAGGCGGAACCTCAACTATCGCAACATGATATTGCTGAATATCAAATGTACTTTGATGAAGATTTGGACGAGCGAAAAGAGCTAATTACAATTCGTAGAGAAAACCTAATTGCCCTTAGTGACGACACGTCAGAGCAAGTTCGGTGGTACACATGCTTTCCGTCTGCAATAGAAACTGAGAAAATAGCAACGCTTTGCCTTTACGAGTCGTCATTGATGCGTGCTTTTTATCATCAGTTAGCGATGAAGCCTAGCGAACTTTTAAGTATTAAGTTACTAGATCACCCGGAAGTTACATGGACAGGAGAAGGCATATTAAAAACAGGATGCTTGCACCCCAATAGGTGGTTAGACGCTTATTTTACCTCAGTCACCGTACGCGATAAACCTAGCATGGATTTGCTAGCCGATTTTCCGATTTCTCTCATGAAACAAAGCTCTACTAAGGCAGGAGAGCTGTCTTACATGTTGGTGGATGTCATTCAGTCTTTTCACAATCGTACTTCCGATTACCCTGATAAGTTGGTAGCCGCGATGGATGCGGCCATTGATCAGGGTGATGACTGGGCATTAGAAATTGCGATGGGCATTCTAGAAACCTTTGCTGCCCTGACAACCGATATTGGTTATGACTTCGAAGAAGTGCTGATTAAGAACTTGAAGCTGCAGGAGCAATATCACCTTCGAGAACTTGGTCTGGAGCGAATAGGCATTCGTACATTTATCAATTTCCCTCTGCTTGGTATGGCATGTCTGTGGTATGACAAAGGCAACCGATTGTCAGTAGAAACAGGGTGGCTTCCACCATATCTCGTTGAAGGACGTTGGCTAGAAGAGGCAAAAGCAGGGCGGATTACTCGTTAGCATATCCTAGCAACCTAAAAATGGTTAAAGAGAGTAGTTTCTCGTAAAGGTTTGAAGAGCTAGGCGATCTGAGTCCCGCTCCTAAAAGTCGGTCGGGGTAGAATGGAGCGCAAGTTGATAGTCATTGCGCTCCACCCTGCGAAGAAGTCTAATTAAAGTAGTGGCATACATTGTACCGCTGTTTTAATTTAGCAGTTTCCTTTCTTTGCTTGACCCGGTGGGCAAAAATCTCCGCCATGACCCGGATGTTTGTTATTATCATTGGTACTCACTTTGACTTTTACATCGTCGAATTCACCCTCAACATTTGTAAGCTGACACCCTGCTAAAGTACTCAATAGGATAAGGACAAGAGATACACGTCTCATTGCTTTGCCTCTCAATCTATCATTCTAATTAAGACCAATACGACCATGGTCTAATCCATATTACTACTGTTGTTATTCGTTCAGTGTTAAGCTAATGAAAAAGAACAACAAGGATAGGTTATGAATTTCCCCTATAGAAATATTGTAGTACTTACTGGCGCAGGCATTTCGGCTGAGTCTGGTATTCAAACATTTCGAGCTCAGGATGGTCTTTGGGAGAATCACCGAATAGAAGATGTGGCAACACCAGAAGGTTTTGACCGCGATCCGGATCTTGTTCAATCATTCTATAATCAACGCCGTAAAAAACTACAAGGTGACGATATCAAGCCAAACGCTGCTCATACCGCGTTAGGGCGCCTTGAAAAACAGCTAGAAGGCAAAGTAACTATCATCACGCAAAACATCGATAATTTGCACGAAAGAGGTGGTAGTGCCAATATCATCCACATGCATGGCGAACTACTGAAAGCACGCTGCAGCGAATCAAATCAAGTCATTGAACATTCGGAAGACATTCAAACTGGTGAGTTGTGCCATTGCTGCCAAATTCCAGCTCAAATGCGTCCACACATTGTTTGGTTTGGTGAAATGCCACTGCGCATGGGGGAGATCTATGCGGCTTTGGAAGAAGCAGACTTGTTTATTTCTATTGGTACTTCTGGCGTGGTATATCCAGCCGCAGGCTTTGTACATGATGCGAAGATGCATGGTGCACATACGATTGAAATCAACTTAGAGCCAAGTGCTGTAGAGAGTGAGTTTGAAGAGAAGCGTTACGGTAAGGCGAGCATCGAAGTACCGAAGCTTGTTGAAGAGATTCTTGCTCTGGAAAATGAAACCAGCGCTTAATCAGACGGACAGGACCTTGGTTTAGCAAAGGCATCGAGTGATTCGATGCCTTTTTGTATTCTACTGCTTTGCAATTCGAACAGTATAGATTGAGTTACAAAGCGTTCAGATACAAGAAAAGCGACCGAAGCCGCTTTTCTGAACTATTTCGACAGACTGATTAGTTGTCTACTTTTAGTTTTTGGAAGTACTCATCGTAAAGCACGCTTGCTTCACCAACTTCATCTTGCCATGTACCGCTGTCCATCACTTCTTGTGGAGGGAAGATGCTTGGATCGTTAGCAAATTCTTTCGGTAGTAGATCATGAGCTGTTTTCACAGGAGTAGGGTAACCAATCTCTAGCGCAATCTTAGCCGCATTCTCAGGACGTAGTAGGAAGTCGATCATTTTATGAGCCGCATCAACGTTCTTCGCGCCAGCTGGAATCGCTAGGCTGTCCATCCAGAAGATAGTGCCTTTTTCTGGCCAGATGATGTCGATGTTAGCGCCTTCTTGACGAGCCATGTATGCAGAACCGTTCCAAAGCATACCAAGTGATACTTCGCCTGCTAAGTATGGGTTCGCTGGGAAGTCTGAGTTGAACACCAATACGTTCGGCATTAGCTTTTTCAGCTCTTCGTAAGCCGCTTTGATTTCGTCAGGGTTAGTCGTGTTTGGAGAGTAACCAAGTTTTGTTAATGCAATGTGGAATACTTCGCGAGAATCATCCATTAGCATTAGTTGACCTTCCCACTTGCTATCCCAGAAGTCATCCCATTTAGTCACAGAAGACTTGTCTAGCATATCAGCATTGATACCAATACCGGTCGCACCCCAAATGTATGGGATAGAGTAGTTGTTGTTCGGGTCGAACGGCTTGTTTAGGAAGTTAGTGTCTAGATCAGCAAAGTGAGACAATTTCTCTTTGTCGATCTTTTGCAGCATGCCTTCTTTACGCATTTTAGATACGAAATAGGTAGACGGTACTACCAAGTCGTAACCAGAACCTTGAGTTTTCAACTTCGCGTACATGCTTTCGTTAGACTCGTACGTAGAGTAGATAACTTTGATACCAGTTTCTTTTGTAAAGTCTTCAAGAACTTCGTTTGGAATGTATTCCGACCAGTTGTAGAAATACAGCTCTTGATCAGCAGCCATTGCAGGGGTAGCGATTAGCGTCGCTGCACACAGTGCGCTTGCGTAGAATTTACTTTTCATTTGTTTTCCGTTTTGTTCAGCAACAGGACAAATCAATACTAGTAACAAATAACGATTTGAGCCAAATTGCGATAAGCACAATTCTGTTTATCTGAGCCATGACAACAGGCATTACGAACAAAATAGAGCGTAATGCTTGAACTCGAGTCAAATAAACCTAGCAACATACAATTATATCAGTCAATTACAAAAATAGGCAGCGTATTGCTGCCTATTTTCATTTAGTAGATGGCTTAGTAAGCGATTATTGACCCGCTTTCAGCTTCAAGAAGTAATCTTCGTACTTCACTGTCATGTCGCCAACAGAATCTTGCCATTCAACGCGGTCAAGATCTTCTTGAGAAGGGAACAGTGGCGCAACGTCTTTGAACTTAGCGTTCGATTCTGCAACCGCTGTTAGGTAACCCGTGTCCGCTGAAATTTGCTCTGCGATTTCTGGACGTAGTAGGAAGTCGATCATCTTGTGAGCCGCTTCTACGTTTTTTGCACCAGAAGAGATAGCGAAGTTATCAACCCAGCCGATACCACCTTCTTTAGGGAATACTAGCTTAAGGTTCATGCCTTCATTTTGAGCTGCTGCTGCGCTGCCGTTCCAAAGCATACCAACGCCAACTTCGCCAGACATGTATGGTGCACCTGGGTTATCAGAGTTAAATACTAGAACGTTTGGCATTAGCTTTTGTAGTTCTGCGTATGCTTCGTCGATTTGTTTTGGATCCGTAGAGTTACCAGAGTAACCCAGTTTGCGTAGCGCAATGTGGAACACTTCACGAGTGTCATCCATTAGCATTACTTGACCTTCAAGCTCAGGTTTCCATAGGTCAGCCCAGCTTTGGAAGTCGTTTGGATCGTACATGTCCGCGTTCACAGCTAGACCTGTAATCGCAACAACGTGAGGAATAGAGTAGTCGTTATTTGGATCATAAGGCTTGTCTAGGTAGTTCTTGTCTAGGTTGCCGAAGTTCTTCAGCTTAGTCTTATCGATCTTTTGTAGCATGCCTTCGTCACGCATCTTCGCTACGAAGTAAGTGGAAGGAACCACTAGATCATAACCTTGGTTATGAGTTTTTAGCTTTGCATACAAAGTTTCGTTCGACTCGTAAGTCGAGTAGATCACTTTGATGCCAGTTTCTTTAGTAAATTGTTCTAGGATATTACTGTTGATGTAAGGACCCCAGTTCATAAATACTAATTCTTTATCATCCGCTGCCGCTGTACCAGAGAACAGAGAAAGCGCACATGCACTACCAGCTAATAGAGTAGCCCATTTTTTCATTGACGTTAGCTCCAAACCAAACGTTGTCCAATTGATTTTGGACGATAGATAGAAAAACAGAATGGCATGTAACCATTCTGTTTCGCGATGTTAACGGGTGCGGATTTTACTTCACTTTTTCTCTTGCTAGCAACTGAGAAATTACTACAAGAACCAAAGAAACAATCAGCATGACCGTTGCAAGGGCGTTCACTTCCGGTGAAATGCCCACCTTAACCATTGAGTAAATCTTCAATGGTAGGATTTCGTATGTTGGACCTGTCACAAACGAGCTAATAATTACGTCGTCCAGAGACAGGGTAAAGCTTAGTAGCCAACCCGCAGCAACCGCTGGTTTAGCGAGAGGAAGGATGATCTGCTTTAAGATTACCCATTCGCTTGCACCAAGGTCTTTTGCTGCTTCCAACATCTTCACATCAAAGCCATTTAAGCGGCTGTACACTGTTACCACAACGAACGGTAGACAGAACGTGATGTGAGCAATCAATAGCGTAAAGAAGCCAAGCTGTGCGCCTAATACGAGGAACAGAGCAAGCAATGAAATCGCCATTACAATATCTGGAGACATCATTACGACAAACAGCATGCCGTTTACTGCGCCTTTACCTTTGAACGAGTAACGGAATAGAGCAACGGCTGTCAAACTACCAATAATTGTAGCAGCAGTTGCAGAAAATACCGCGACGTTCAATGAATGCCATGCAGCCTGCATTAGGCTGTCGTTATTAACTAAGGTTTCGTACCACTTAGTAGTAAAACCACCCCATTTCATACCGAACTTGTTGGCATTAAATGAGTTAACAATTAAGACGATGATTGGTAGATACAAAAATGCATATACCAGCGCCATAAAGCTAAATCTAACTGTGCGTCCCATTAGTCTAGCTCCACTTTCTTATTCAATAGTTTGCCTGCTCTGTAGTAAGCGTAAAGCATCACAGCCATTGCGAAGGTGAGGGCGATACTGGTCGCTGCACCAAATGGCCAGTCACGAGCGTTCAGTACTTGGCTCTTAATCACGTTACCAATCAGTAGGTTCTTCGCACCGCCTAGAAGGTCAGAGATGTAGAACATACCTAGTGCAGGTAGTAGAACCAACAAACAGCCACCGATAATGCCAGGCATTGTCAGAGGGAGAATCACTTTAGTAATGGTTTGGAACTTGTTCGCACCAAGGTCTTTTGCTGCCTCGATGTAAGTGTTGTCCAACTTCTCAATCGCCGAGTAGAGTGGCAAAATCATAAATGGAAGTAGGATGTACACAAGACCGATCATTACTGCTGTTTCGGTGTACATTAAACGCATCGGCTTATCGATGATTTCCATCGCCATCAACGATTTGTTCAAAATGCCCTGAGTACCAAGAACAATCTTCAGACCGTAAGTGCGGATCAGAGAGTTAGTCCAGAACGGTACAATCACCAAGAACAACATGAACGGACGCCATTTCTCAGGCATTTTCGCTACGATGTAAGCAAATGGGTAACCAATCACCAGACACAACAAGGTTGCGATGATCGCCATGTAGAAAGAGTGCATCAACACTTTTGCATACAGAGGATCGAGTAGGCGAAGGTAGTTGTCGAAAGTAAACGTTAATTCAATTAGGTTCGCTTCATCACGCGTCAAGAAACTCGTACCGATAATCATTAGGTTTGGTACTAACACAAACAGTGTTAGCCAGCCAACGATTAGGGTAATGATCGCGTTCTGAAGATTAAGCTTCTTGCTTATCATTTAGTACTACCTCCCAGCTCTCAACCCAAGTAATAGCGACTTTCTGGCCGAGGGAGTGGTCCACATCTGGATCATCTTCGTTAAAGAATTCGCTTACCATCACGCGCATGCCTGAATCCAACTGGATAACTGAATCAAGCGTCATACCTTTATAGGTACGCTCTGTTACGTGACCTACGATGCCTTTTTCTTCAGACTCTTTGATCTCTTCGATGCGTAAGTCTTCTGGGCGAAGTAGTACTTGTAGCTTGTCACCTGGTTGAGCTTCTTGATCGTAGTAAACAACTGACTCAACACCTTCGATTTCTGCACGGATACGGTTCTCGTCGATACGCTCTAGCATGGTTGCGTTGAATACGTTGATCTCACCGATAAAGCGAGCAACAAATAGGTTCTTAGGTTCTTCATAAATCTCACGTGGAGAGCCGTCTTGCTCGATAACACCGTCGCGCATAACAATAATGCGGTCAGACATCGATAGGGCTTCTTCCTGATCGTGCGTAACGAAGATAAAGGTAATACCAAGTTGACGCTGAAGTTGTTTCAGCTCGATTTGCATTTGCTTACGCAATTTGTAATCAAGTGCAGATAGAGATTCATCTAGCAGCAGTACTTTTGGCTTATTAACAACCGCACGCGCAATCGCGATACGTTGTTGCTGACCACCAGAAAGTTGGTGAGGCTTACGTTGTGCCATTTTTTCAAGGCGAACCATACGTAAAGCATCCATCACTCGTGGCTCGATCTCTGCTGCAGGGGTTTTCTGCATACGAAGACCAAATGCAACGTTTTCGAATACGGTCATATGAGGGAAGAGTGCGTAACTCTGAAATACCGTGTTGACGTGCCTTTGCTCTGCAGGAACCTGTGTTACATCTTGGTCATCTAATACGATTTGACCGTTGTCTGCCGTCTCAAAGCCCGCAATCATGCGTAAAACCGTTGTTTTACCACAACCCGATGGACCAAGAATCGTCAGGAACTCACCATGATTAACATCCAGATTTAAATTACCGATGATCTCCTTGCCATCGAAACTTTTGCTAATACCAGATAGACGAACTACTGGCTTTCCTGCTTGCTGTTTAGCGTTCAACGTCTGTATTTCTCCCACGTTCAAGTTGGGGTGGATCCAATTGATGTGACATTAGTCATTCACTTTTGAGGCGCGCATCATAATCACCAAAATTGTGAAATCAAAGCATTTTCTTATCTTGAAACAGAAAAAATTTTGCAGGCAAAAGTAAACATTCCTTACCATACTGTTTTTATGACAGTATTTGTGCTTCCACTATCACTTCGTTAGGTATTAGTTTCGCTGGCAAATGTTTGCTATTTCATAGATTTGCAAGTGGTTAATTATCGACCAAATGGTAGAATTTGCAAGTATTTAGGCGTTGTTATGATTTTAGACATGCAAAGATTTCTTTATAATGACGCCCTAATTAATTAGCTGGTTTTTCAGCATATATTTTAAAAGTTAGCCTTGGATAACATATGAACAACGATTTTGAGAAAGATTTTAATCTTGGAGGGAGTATTGAGCGCGCTCTTTCTGGCCAATACGAACTAAAAGCCGGAGCAGTTTTTAGTGAAGCTTGGCGTATCACTATCCAACAATTCTTATCCTTTTCTCCGGCT
The DNA here is from genome assembly GCF_030248515.1 of Vibrio sp. D401a. Classification (NCBI taxonomy): domain Bacteria; kingdom Pseudomonadati; phylum Pseudomonadota; class Gammaproteobacteria; order Vibrionales; family Vibrionaceae; genus Vibrio; species Vibrio sp. D401a. Next base: position 130,328 of record NZ_JAHGAI010000036.1, read on the forward strand.
ATCATTTTATTGCTCTTTGTTCAGCTAGGTATCTTTTATATTGCATTACAACTTCAGTTAGGAAACCCAAGCGTCATTCTTGATGCACTTCAAGACCCAGAATCATTTACAACCGATATTGTGTCTGCCATTTATGTAGCAAACTTTAGCTATGAAGTAATCAGTGCGCCAATTTATGCTGGTATTAGTTTGATGGCGATGAGTCATGTAGCGGGCTTAAAGACAAAAGTACGTCATGTAGGTAAGGGACTTCAATTCACAGTTCCAGTGATCTTGGCGACGCTGTTTAGCCTTATGATGCAGGGTGTAGCAGGAATGATTTTCCCGTTGCTGTCTCTTTACCTTTCTTTGGCATTTAGCCACTCTATCTTGTTGATTTGTGAGAAAAGAGTTCCTCCAATGCAGTCGCTTCTGTTATCACTTCGTGCAATCAATAAGAAGCTTTTTGTCGTCGCAGGGCTTTACTTAGGCGTGATGTTGATGTTTATTATTGCAGCAATGTTCTACGGAATCGGCTTAATTTTCGTGTTACCGTTCTTTTTCCATTTGAAGGGTATCCTTTACCGCGAAATGTTCGGTATTAAGTTGAAGATCGTGGCAACACAGAAAAATGATAACGATCACGATGGTAAATCTCAGGTGTTTGATGCCTAAATCTTTAAAATCTATGAGTTTACGAGTGGCGGCGATCACAATAGCCGCCACTTTTGTTTCTATTGGTCCTTATTTGCATTATGACCGTGAGTATCGCAAGGCGATTGACCCACAAGTAGTGCATAGACCTGTTTCGCACCCAGACCTGTCACATCTTCCGTATATTGGTGATATTCCAGATTTCAATTCGATTACAGACACGAAAGATAAGAAGACGGCATTTTTCGACTTCCTTCGTCCGAAAATCGCGTTAGAAAATCAGCGTATCGAGAAAGAACGTGCTTTCTTGACTTCTTTGAAAGTCGGAGAGGTAAGTTCGGAGCAAACGTCATACGCAGAGCGTTTGGCTGCACTTTATTCCTATCCATTGAAGGATGGTACAGTCACACAAGCTTGGTTGGATGAAATGCTCAAGCGCGTCAATGTGTTGCCTGAAGCACTAGTGTTAACCCAAGCTGCCAATGAATCTGCGTGGGGAACCTCTCGTTTTGCAACTCAAGCAAATAACTTGTTTGGTCAATGGTGTTATAAGAAGGGCTGCGGTATTGTTCCTGCAAAACGCGGCGCAGGTAAAACACATGAAGTAGAGAAGTTTGACACTGTTCAGGAATCTGTACACGGATACTTTATGAATGTGAATCGCAACCGTGCTTATGCTGATTTACGCGATATTCGCGCTAACTTAGCTGAGAAACACAAGGATTTGTTATCTGTGGCGACAGCATCTGAATTGACTCATGGTTTGCTTGCGTATTCCGAACGCGGCATCGCCTATGTTAATGACTTACGTGCAATGATTCGTCACAATAACTCTTACTGGACACAATAAAAGAAATAACGGATCGGATGAAGAAGTTAAGCCTAAGTTTACTAGGCAGTGCGGTACTGGTCTTAGCATCGCCTGCAACTCACGCGCAAGAATACATGTTCACGTATTCCAAGCTCTATACACAATTGAAGAATAATGCGAAAGAAGGCCACGATGATGTAAAAGTTGGTGTGTTCTTTGTAGATGCAGACACCAAGCAGTTGTGTGAGATTGAAAAAGCATGGATGGAAAAAGAAGAGCATTACGAAGAGTTTGTGATTCCGGCTTCTAAGGAGCTTCCAATTCCAATCGACAAAAACCTGAAGTCAGCGAATCCGCTTGTCTTTGTGCAAACTCCGAAAGATACGCGATGTGATTATTCTTTAGTTGTAATGACTAAACATCCGTTACAGGGTAGCGTTTCATACGAGCAACTAACGCCATTAATGCCACAAATGCAGGCTTTACTTGAAGATCTTGGTGGTATGTTTGCAGGCTGGTTCACTCCAGAAGTTCAAGGTGTGACGATGGAGTTTGCTGATGCTCTTAATGATACGATTACCTTCTCTAATGGGACAGAGAAAGCAATCGTGGATGGAAAAGTTCAAGTTGCACTGAGCGAAATTGGTGAAGGTGGGCACATGACACTCCCTCAACCAACAACTCGTGTATTACCTTATCTTCCCAACGCGAAAAAATAAGCGTTAAGAAAAGCAAGAAGGGTCGCAACTGCGGCTCTTTTTTATTTCTAATGTACTCTCACCATTTTTTCACACTATTTATTGACGACTCCATCACACAAACATTTAATCCTGCGCAAAAAGCTCGTATAATCCACGCCCCAAAGAAACCCATGTTAGGAAGCCCTGGTCGATTTATCGGCGATGTGAGAGCCCGCAATGAACCAAGTAGATACAAGAAAAGAAACCCTAGAATTCAACAAGCTTCAGAAACGCCTAAGAAGAAATGTTGGAAATGCCATTACTGATTACAACATGATCGAAGAAGGCGATGTTGTAATGGCATGTATTAGTGGTGGTAAAGATTCATTTGCGATGCTTGATATCCTGCTGAATCTACAAAAGGCAGCACCAATCAAGTTTGAAGTGGTCGCAGTTAACCTTGACCAGAAACAGCCAGGTTTCCCTGAGCACATTCTCCCAGATTACTTTGAAACGCTGAACATTCCTTACTACATCGTAGACAAGGACACTTACTCAGTCGTTAAAGAGAAAGTGCCAGAAGGCAAAACGACGTGTGGTCTATGCTCACGCCTTCGTCGTGGTACGCTTTACTCGTTCGCAGAGAAGATTGGCGCAACTAAACTGGCGCTTGGTCACCACATGGATGACATTGTAGAAACAATGTTCCTGAACATATTCCATGGTTCTCGCCTTAAAGCGATGCCGCCAAAACTTCGTTCAGACGATGGTCGCAACGTTGTGATTCGTCCTCTTACTTACTGTCGTGAGAAAGACCTGATCAAATACGCAGAGCACAAAGAGTTCCCAATCATTCCTTGTAACCTCTGTGGCTCTCAAGAGAACCTTCAGCGCCAATCGATTAAAGCAATGTTGATCGATTGGGACAAGAAAACGCCTGGTCGCGTAGAAGCGATCTTCAAGTCAATCCAGAACGTAAGCCCAAGCCAGCTTGCTGACCGCGAACTGTTTGACTTTGAAAACCTTCCACTAGATCGTGAAGGTAACCGTGAAGAATACGAATTCAGCGAAGCGATTGTGTCTTCGACGAACATTGACGAGTCAATGTTTATCGATGTCACCAACATTTGATTCTAGGAGGCTAAGTTAGCCTCCTTTTTATTACGTGTATAACGCAATGATAGACATAAAAAATCCCCCAGTTATTGGGGGATTTTTATTTCTGGATAACGTTACAACTTATTAAGTCGCCGTATTTGGATCAAGTGGACTGATATAACCGTTTGGTTTCAATGCCAGTACGTCACAATTGATCTTATCAATCACATGCTCAGCCGTGTTACCAATAAACACTGCAGAAAGCCCTGTGCGTCCGGTTGTACCAAGAATAACCATTGCCGCATTTAGCTTTTCAGCCGTTGCAGGGATGATGTCTTCTGGTAAGCCTTGCTCAACGATAGTTTGCTCTTCATCCAGTCCGTGTTTTTGGCGAAGCGCTTTCATTGCTGTTAAGTGATGACCACGCACTGCGTCGGTATACGTCGTTGGGTCAAACTCAGGCAATTCGATCGTGATATTCGCCGGTGTAACCGGATAAGCATTAACAAGATACGGGTCTGCATCAAGACGATTAGTGATTTCTTTTAGACGCTCGACCATCGAATCGTTCAAGTCAATGTGCGTAGGGTTTTCAGAACCAACATGGACAGAAGCAAGAATCTTCGCATGCTCTGGCCAATCAGCATTTTTAATCAAAAGTACAGGGATAGGGCACTTACGCAACAAATGCCAATCTGTAGGAGTGAAAATGACGGATTCTAGAACATCGTGTTTACGCGTTCCTTTAATAACGATGTCGTGACCGCCAGCAAAGACTTCAGCAATGATCGCTTCATAAGGGCGATTATGCCAAACAACACAAACATCAAAGTCGAAGCTATCGTCTAAATACGGTTGGGCTATCTTACGCATCCATTGTTCACGTTGGTGGATAACACCGCGACGCATAGCATCTCTTTCATCGACCGACAGCATTGAGGTCATGTCATACGAAAAATCGTAGATTGACAGAAAGAAAGTGATTCGGCTTCTGGATACACTTTTTCGAGCGAGTTGAACTGCTCTTGCAAGTGCTGGCTGCTCATCATTATTGATGTCAGCAACAACAAGGATCTTACTGTATATACTCATATCTAAGCCCACTTATTATTGTAAAACCAAATACTGAATATAAGGTAAATCAGTATATTGGAGTACACAAGGTACATTTTTACTGTAGCTCAGTTTGGGGAAGAATTTGAGGACTTTCGAAGGGATTTTGGAAGAAATATGATGTAGCTCATTTTCGAGCTACATCAATTGATAGGGCAAATTAGTCTTTGCTGACGCCAGCAAGTTCCATCAATGCATCGTGATCTAAGATGGTGATGTACTTACCTTTTACGCTCAGAATTTCAGATTTCTGGAAGCGACCAAGTAGGCGGCTGATGGTTTCAACTGTTAGACCGAGGTAGTTACCAATATCACCACGAGTCATGGTTAGACGGAACTCTCGAGGGCTAAAACCACGTTGCGAGAAACGTGTTGATAGGTTGTAAAGGAAAGCCGCAAGACGTTCTTCAGCATTCTTTTTAGAAAGCAGAAGGATCATTTCTTGGTCACCTTTAATTTCGCTACTCATTAGACGCATGATCTGCTGACGAAGCTTAGGCATTTTGCCTGATAGGTCATCAAGGATTTCGTAAGGAATCTCACAAACCATTGAAGTTTCAAGTGCTTGAGCAAAACTTGGGTGTAGATCGCCCGTGATTGCGTCAAAACCTACAAGGTCACCTGCTAAGTGAAACGCAGTAATTTGCTCATCGCCTTGTTCTGTAATGGTGTAGCTCTTGATTGTGCCAGAGCGGATAGCGTACAGAGATTTTAGCTCATCACCTGCTTTAAAAAGCTCTTGGCCTTTTTGGATTGGCTTTTTACGCTCGATGATTTGATCCAACTGATCCAGTTCAGACTCGTTTAGAGTGAACGGAATACACAGTTGGCTAATGCTACAATCTTGGCAATGAATCGCGCAACCACCTGATTGGATACGCTTTGTTGCAGGTTTTTCAGAAATCATAACAACCTTTCACTATTTGATATACATCAATATTTTATCACTGCTTACTCCTAAAGGGTAGCAAAAATATGATGGAAAACGACTTTGATGCTATATGAAACCAAGCATTCTCATCGCACCAGCGGCAGTATACATGCCATAGCTTATTAGAATTAATGCTGAGATGTTTCTAAATATTAACGATTTTTGCAATTTCTGAAAGTGACTCGCGCCGTACCCGACCGCTAACATGGATGGAAGAGTGCCGAGTCCAAATGCCAACATGATTAATCCACCGTTCAATGCGCTCCCAGAAACAGCAGACCACGTGAGTGCTGAGTATACTAAGCCACATGGTAGCCATCCCCAAATGAAACCAAATGGGAATGCGTGCGTCGGATGTTTTAGCGGCAACAGGTGCTTGCCTGCAGGGGAGATAAACTTCCAGATATACTGACCTGCTTTTTCAACAACAAGCAGTCCTTGCCACCATTTGGCAATGTAGAGCGCAACTAAGATCATGAAAATTGCAGCGACAAATCGAAGCCAAGCGAGAGATTGGGTTAAACCACTCAATTCTGACAGGCCTGATATAGCACCACCAACAATAGCACCAATCAAAGCGTAGCTGGAAAGCCTGCCAAAGTTATAGAAAAGAGGAATAGAAGAAGATGGTTTGTTGTTCGGTGCACCCATGGAGAGTAACGAGGCAATTCCGCCACACATTCCCATACAATGACCGGCCCCAACGAGACCGATCATGAACGCACCAATAAAATCTGGACTCATAGGGTAACGTTATGGTTTTTTGTTATTCGGTTTTTCGTCTTCATCAAGAAGAATGTTGTGACCTTGTCGCTCTAAATCCTCAAACTGATCGCTACGAACAGCCCATAGGAAAATAGCAACAGCGACACAGACCAATACAATGGCGATAGGGATTAATATGTATAGACTTTCCATGTTTGATCTCTCATTTACTTCTCTTTAAGCAGTCGCAACGAGTTGGATACAACAATAATAGAACTTGCCGACATACCAACAACGGCCACGTACGGTGCGACTAAGCCTGCAACTGCCAGCGGCAAAATTAACAGGTTGTAGCCCAAAGACCAAGCCAAGTTTTCTCTGATTATCTTTCTAGTACGTATCGCAAGCAATCTCGCTTCTAAAAGCTTCTCTAAATTATCGCCAAGAAGCGTCATATCTGCAGAAGCTTTAGCGACATCTGTACCTCCACCCATGGCAACGGAGAGGTGCGCACCGGCTAGTGTTGGAGCATCGTTTATACCGTCGCCAACCATCAGAGTTATATCGTCTTTGTCTAGCCCCTTAAGATACGCGAGTTTGTCTTCTGGTTTTGCCGATGCGATCACATGGTCGATGCCCATTTCATCGGCAACCGGCTGAGCATTTTGTAATGAATCTCCAGTCAACAACGTGGTTTTAATACCAGCGTCAGCAAAACGTTGAATAAATTCTTTACTCTGTTTACGAATAGGATCGCGGTAGTAGAAAGTCGCAACATGGACATCATCCGAAGAAAGGTATACTGCATTGCTTTCATCTCGGACTTCACCAACAACAAAATTTGCGCTGCCGATTTTTACTGTTTTATTACCCCAAATACCTTGAATACCCGAACCAATGACATTTTGAACGTCATTAACAGTGAGATCTTCTCGACCAAAATCAGCAAAAGCACGAGCAATAGGGTGGTTAGCATGAGCCTCAAGTGCTGCTGCAATCGCGAGCGCTTCGGCTTCCGTTATGCTAGCAAAGGTTTTGGTTTCACTTATTTCGATGTCGCCTTTGGTTAAGGTGCCTGTTTTATCAACAACAAGGTGATTAATCTTACACAGTGTCTCGAAAACATGACCTTTCCGCAGCAAGATACCAAAATTGCCCATACGAGATGTTGCACAAGTTAGTGCTGTTGGCGTTGCTAAAGATAGAGCACACGGACAAGTAGCGACCAAGACAGACAACATAATCCAGAACGCATCATCAGGTTTGGTTTGATTCCAGTAGAACCATGTGCCTGCCGAAATGATAAGAATAGCACCAACGAAATAGCGTGCTACCACATCCGCGATCTCGGCGATCTTAGGTTTGGAATGCTGCGCTTCATCTTGAAGACGCACAATATTCGAAATCATCGAATCTGCTTTCGAATTGGTGACTTTTAATTCGAAAGATTCATCTCCATTCAATGTTCCTGCGTATACCGCATCGCCCGCTTTTTTTACTACGTGAACAGATTCGCCAGTCAGCATTGATTCATCGATATGTATGCGACCTGACATCACTTTGCCATCTGCAGGGATGTGTTCGCCAGGGAGAACGCGAATACGGTCACCAACCTTTAAGGTCTTTACCGGGATTTGTTCACCGTCTAGCGTTGTAGCAATCGCAGGGATTAATTTGAGGAGGTTGCCGCTAGCTGCGGCTGCCTTACGGCGAGCTCGCATTTCCAAGAATCGACCTACTAGCAAGAAGAAGGTAAACATCGAAATGGATTCGAAGAAGACTTCACCTTGCTCAGTAACTGTCGCAACCAAACTTGCGACATAAGCAAAGATCAATGCAATGGAAACAGGAACATCCATACCCAGTGTACGGCCGCGAATACTGCGCCATGCATTGAGGTAGAAAGGAAGCGCTGAATAGAGCAGAACAGGGGTTGCGAAGATTAAACTCACCCAACGGAAGTAGTTTTTAAACTCCGGCTCTAAATCGCCAAAGACTTCCAAATACAGAGCTACTGCGAGCATCATGACCTGCATCGTTGCAAGGCCTGCGATACCTAGGCGGTATAGGTACTGCTTCATCGTATGATGGTAGGCAGCTTCTTGCTTATCTGCTTCGAAAGGCGCTGCTTTATAGCCAAGTTTGTGAATGATAGAGAGTAATTCACTAAGGCGAACTTGTGTCTTATCCCACGCAAGCAATGCACGGTTAGTGGTGGTGTTCACACGAATAGAAACCAAACCTTTGACACCGGACACTTGTTTTTCAATCAACCATGCACAAGCTGCACATGACACGCCTTCCAGTGATAGTGTAACTTCAGACGTATTTTCATGATTGCGAACAAACTCAGATTGAACATCTTCGTTGTCATAATGAATGAGAGCTTGTAGCTGTTCAGGAACTAAGTCTGCTTTTTCTGCAGGCGCCGTTCGATATTGGTAGTAGGAAACTAAACCGCTGTCGACAATAGTTTGCGCCACAGTTTCACAACCAGGGCAACACATGTCGCGAATTTCACCTAATATTTCTACTTTGAAATCCGTGTTGGCTGGTACATCTTCACCGCAGTGATAACAGGATTTACACATAGACTTACTTCATTAATGTTGTTGGTTGCGCAGGGAACTCGACTCGACCTTGAATCATCCATTCTTTGTTGTGTGGTTCAAGCTCGACGAACCAAGGGCCCTGAATAGAATCTTCAGGTGTTAAACGATAATTACCTTTTGCATCTGCTGTAAGCAACTTCGTGAAGTCACGGTCTGGCAACGTACGGTGTGTGAACGTTGCAGTTAGAGCAGGGAAGTGAGGCAACTCGCCTTTATTGAAAGCGATAACAACCGTGTTCTTATCAGAAGAGACTGTAGCGTTAAGACCAAGGTCACGAGCGACATTCATTTTACTGATGTCGATATTGATGCCTTTGCCTTTTTTATAGTAATCCTCAGCGACCAAAGATACCGAGTTGTTGGCGAATACGACTACTGTAACGACCGTCCATACTACAACCGTCAGAGGTAGGATGATCAGGAACCACGGCCAAAATTGTTTATACCAAGGCTTTACCATAAAAAAGTTCTCAACAGCTAAATGAAAAAATGTAAGGCTTTAAATTTAAAGGAAAGACAGCCCCTATGAAAGGGGCTGTTATTGAAATGTTACTTATTGTCTGAGTTGCTTAAACTCCAGACGTATGCCGCGACAAGCTGAACTTTGTCTTCGCCTAGAATGTCCTTCCAAGCAGGCATTACACCAGAGCGACCATTCATAACTGTTTCGGTTACCGCGGCGCGCGAATCACCGAACAACCAAGTTTGATCAGTTAGGTCGGGAGCACCTACAGCAGGGTTACCCTTACCATCTGTACCGTGACAAGCTGCACACACAACGAAACGCGCTTTACCAGCTTCCGCTTCACGTGCATTCACTTTACGACCAGATAAGCTTAGCGTGTAGCTTACGACTTCTTGAACACCTTGTTCGCCAAGTGCATCTTTCCACGCTGGCATCTGACCGATACGGCCTTGCATGATAGTTGTAACGATAGCTGCTGGCTCGCCGCCGTATAGCCATGCGTTGTCAGTTAGGTTAGGGAAGCCAGTTTGACCTCGAGCATCAGAACCGTGACATTGTGAACAGTTCTGCAGGAACAAACGCTGACCAACCTTAATTGCTTCAGGATCTTGCGCAATCTCTGGGATAGGGCGTAGACCATCTGCGTTATGAGCAAGGGCACGGAATGCTTCACCGAAGTATGCATCTGCGTCATCTAGCTCTTTAGCGTATTGGTTAAGTTGTTTGTTCTCTTGTGCTCGTGCGATGGCTTCTTTTGATTCTTCCAACGTACGAACGGTTTGATCTGAACTCTGCCAGTTTAGGAAACCTTTAAAGTTACCTAGGCCTGGAAAAAGAGCCAGATATACAGCTGCAAACACAAATGTGCTCACAAACAAGTATGTCCACCATTTTGGTAGAGGGTTGTTAAGCTCGCGAATACCATCGTACTCGTGGCCCATGTCTTCCCCTTCCTCGACGCCCATTTTATCTTTAGCGCACCAAGTCAGGAGGATCGCACAGCCAACTAGCGTACCGACAGTAATCACGATAATCCAGAGACTCCAGAATGTAGTCATTACTTCTTCACTCCTTGGTTATTTGGGGTCGTTTGTTCTTCGTCAGCAAACACCAAGTTAGCATCTTCTTCAAAACGTGCTTTACGTTTCTTGCTAAATGCCCACCATACGATGCCTATAAAACTAGCGAAGAGTACAACGGTATAAATACTATGAATTGTACCGAAATCCATATGACCCCCTTACTTCATTGCATGACCAAGAGACTGAAGGTAAGCGATGATTGCATCCATCTCTGTTTTACCTTCCACTTCTTTAGCCGCATTCGCGATTTGTTCATCCGTGTACGGAACACCGAACTGGTTGCGGAATACTTCTAATTTCTTCTGCGTCAGCTTGCCGTCTAGTACGTTTTCTTCAAGCCAAGGGAAACCTGGCATATTTGATTCAGGTACTAGCTCACGTGGGTCAATTAGGTGAACACGATGCCATTCATCAGAGTAACGTCCGCCTACACGTGCTAAATCAGGACCAGTACGCTTAGAACCCCATAGGAATGGGTGCTCCCAAACACTTTCGCCAGCAACAGAGTAGTGACCGTAGCGCTCTGTTTCAGAGCGGAAAGGACGAATCATCTGACTGTGACAAACGTTACAACCTTCACGGATGTAAATGTCACGACCTTCCATTTCCAGAGGAGTGTAAGCTCGCAGGTTTTCTACAGGCTCGGTAGTTTGCTTCTGGAAAATCAGAGGAGTGATTTCTACAAGCGCACCCCAACTGATTGCAAACACAATGAAAATAGCCAACAAACCGACATTACGTTCTAGGATTTCGTGGCGATTATTCGAATTATTACTCATTCTTTAATCTCCTTATGCCGGTTGAGGGATAGCTTTTAAGCTTTCTTTAGGCGCAGTTACCGTCTTGTACGTGTTGTATGCCATTAGGAACATACCGAATAGGAAGATGAAGCCTCCTAGGAAACGTACGAAGTAGAACGGGTAAGATGCTTCTACAGATTCAACAAAGCTGTAAGTTAGCGTACCGTCAGAGTTGACTGCGCGCCACATTAGGCCTTGCATTACACCAGAGATCCACATTGCTACGATGTAAAGAACAGTACCGATAGTTGCTAACCAGAAATGAACGTTGATTAGGCTAACAGAGTACATACGCTCTTGACCAAATAGACGAGGAACAAGGTGATATACAGAACCAATTGAAACCATTGCAACCCAACCTAATGCACCAGAGTGAACGTGACCAATGGTCCAGTCTGTGTAGTGCGATAGCGCGTTAACTGTCTTGATAGACATCATTGGACCTTCGAAAGTAGACATACCGTAGAAAGACAATGAAACGATTAGGAAACGTAGGATAGGGTCGTAGCGAAGCTTATGCCATGCACCAGATAGCGTCATGATACCGTTGATCATACCACCCCAAGATGGAGCGAATAGAACCAGAGACATCACCATACCTAGAGACTGAGTCCAGTCTGGTAGGGCTGTATAATGTAGGTGGTGAGGGCCAGCCCAAATGTACAGCGAAACTAGTGCCCAGAAGTGAACGATAGATAGACGGTAAGAATAAACAGGACGTTCAGCTTGCTTAGGAACGAAGTAGTACATCATACCAAGGAAACCAGCGGTCAATAGGAAACCTACCGCGTTGTGTCCATACCACCATTGAACCATTGCATCCACGGCACCTGAGTAAATCGAGTAAGATTTACCTAGAGCAACAGGAATTGCCATGCTGTTCACGATGTGAAGTACTGCTACTGTGATGATAAAGGCACCGAAGAACCAGTTAGCCACGTAGATATGAGAGGTATTACGCTTAACCAGTGTTCCAAAGAACACGACTGCGTAAGACACCCAGACAATCGCAATTGCGATATCAATAGGCCATTCTAACTCAGCGTACTCCTTACCCGAGGTAAAACCTAAAGGTAGGGTGATTGCTGCCGCTAGAATAATTGCTTGCCAACCCCAAAAGGTGAAGGCAACGAGTGGACCACCAAAAAGACGTGTTTGACAAGTACGCTGAACAACATAATAAGATGTTGCGAACAGGGCACTGGTACCAAACGCAAAAATTACCGCATTAGTATGCAATGGACGTAAACGACTGTACGTCAACCACGGCGTATCAAAGTTTAGCTGTGGCCAAACTAACTGAGCGGCAATCAAAACACCAACAGCCATACCAACTATGCCCCATAAAATGGTCACAAGGGTAAATTGGCGAACGACTGTATAGTTGTAGTTTTGTTCAAGCTGCTTTACTTGGCTCATTTGCATGCTTCCAATTTCTAATTAACTACACTTTACTTCCAACACGACTTGCGTCGTAACACCACCCAAGTAAACTCAAGAATTCAAGTGTTATCATCACTTTATTTCCATTGCTGACTTTAATAAAAAGTGGCATTTTCAGCGAGACACTATACTTGAATTAACAATTCAATGACAGAGTAGTAACCTTACAACGCCTCTGGAAATCATTTTTTATTTAAAAAGTTTGAAGTTTGTAACAAGGATATTAGGAATTATGGCCGCACAAAAGTTAACAAAGGCAAGACTTGCACAAATCTTAATCATGCTCAGTGTTTTAATTGGAGCATTTTTCTGGCGCACCTTTACTTATGAGACGAGCAGAGATGTGGATTGTTCACAAAAACAACGATGTGATGTAACAATTGGTCAGTCAAAAATCACCATAAATAAGAGTTCGAACGGTTTTTCGATCGAAAGCACAGAAATTGACAGTCTAAAAATTGATCTAAATCAATCTGGTCAATTTATTAACGTAGGTGATAAATATCGCGATATTGAGTGGAATAGTATTTCTGAGACAAAAGCAATTAATCTCAAAATAAACGAAAACATTGTCCAAGTTCATTTATAAATCAGATCTGACGCGAGATAATTGTATCTTCTTTGTGCAGTTAATACCTTCTTACCTAGCGCTTAATTTTCGCAATGGTATAACAGTAAAGTGATAAACAATAATAAAACCGTATGCAGTGCCAATCATTATTTACTCATATTACCGACGAATATTCAGCGATAGACAAATTTCGCTCAGAGTTGAGCCAGGATAATCTGTCCCATTTGATCTGTTATTACACAGAGGAGTATGACTTCAGAAAAATTCAACGTGCATTCGTTAAACTATTTCCTGAAGCCACCGTGCATGGAGCCAGCTCGTGTCAAGCAATCATGACCAACCATGGGTATCATCAAGGACCTGTTATTGCAGTACTTGCGATTTATGACTCCGGTCAGCACGCATACGGGACAGGGATTTCAACCTATGGGGCAAATTTAGAAACAAGCGTTGATGAGGCGCTTAATATGGCGCTTTTTCATGCAAATAGAGTAGGTGAAGTACCCAACCTGATCCTTCTTCATGCAACTCCGGGACATGAAGAATCGATTATCGAATGTATCGATGAGCGCTTTGGTACTTTGGTTCCCATTATTGGCGGATCGTCAGCCGATAACAATGTAAAAGGGAATTGGTCTGTAATCACGTCCCAAGGATATGAGCAGAACGGGGTAAGTCTTACTCTCTTCTATTCGTCTCAGGCAGTTGATACCGCTTTTAGTGCAGGGCACTCTCCAACAAGCATCACTGGTATCGCAACAAAGACTATGGGCCGCTGCCTTTTAGAAATAGACGACCAACCCGCACTAGATGTCTACCGCAAGTGGACCAAGCATCAAGAAACGCAATCGGACGAACAAAGCTTCCTATTTACAAACTCCAGTGCGTATCCTCTGGGACGTATTGCAGGGCACCTGTACGAGAGACCTTATTACAAACTGTCTCACCCAATCAGAGAAACAGAGCAGGGTGGCATCGAGCTTTTCACGAATATTGAAGAAGGTGAAGTTCTTACCCTAATGCAGGGAAGTCGTCAGCATCTAGTGGCTCGAGCGGCCAGAGTTGTTAACGCTGCTTTCAATCAAAAGTTAGAAGAGTCTCGAAAAATAGGAGTGATAAACATTTTTTGCGCGGGCCCTATGCTGCACTTAAAGCAAGATATTAATAGTGTTTGTGAACAAATTAACCAGGAATTAGATAACCTGCCTTTTATTTGCCCGTTTACCTTTGGTGAGCAAGGAAGATTTATAGGTGGCGAAAATGGACATGGAAACCTGATGATCTCTTCAGCAATTTTCCATAAACCTTATGAAAAATAAATATTTAGAGATATACCAACAAGAAGCGTTACAAGAGGCACTTGTCGAACTAAAAGAGGCAAGACAGCGAGAGAAGCTCTTGGCTGACGAAAACAAAGCAATCTTATCAGCCATTTCTGCCATGAGTGAGGCTCGTAATCGCCACGAAATATTTTCCGGCCTCAACAGCGTTCTAAAGAAATACATCGACTTTGATGACTTCATCGTCATCACCCGTGACTGCAATCAACAAAATTTCAAAACACTTCTATCGACAAATAGCGTCTTTGATAGAACTAGTTGGTTACCGGGTAACGCCTCGGAGAGGGCGCTCAATGGTGAGTGTATTTTGCTGTTTGAACCAATGCGGTTAAAGGAGTTTGAGGGGCTTAACTCCTTTATTAAAAGCCAGGTAAGTTCCATGCTTGTAACTGGTATTCGGTCTGAAGTAACACAAACTATCATCATACTTGTAGGTGCTCAAAAAGGTCACTTCAGTATCGAAAACAAAGAGACGCTTCGGCGTTTCAGACCTTTGATTGAAAGGGCTGTTATAGATATCGAAACTAAAGAGAAGTTACAACGTATCGTAGAGGTTCGCACCTCACAGCTTGCTAAGGCAAGAGAAGAGGCAGAAAGAGCAAATCAGTCTAAGTCAGAGTTCTTAGCCATGATGAGCCATGAGATTCGTACTCCGTTAAACTCAGTTTTGGGCATGCTCGACATATTGAGGCAATCGACTTTAACCGAAGAACAATCAGAAGTCCTTAATCAGATGGAATGCTCAGCAGATCTGCTTCTCGCAATCATTAGCGACATTCTTGACTTGTCAAAAATAGAGTCTGGTAGCTTTCATTTGAACGAACAGTGGACTAACCTTGGTGACGCTGTAACTCTTATCATTTCTCAACAAAAACAGGTAGCTAAAGCTAAAAATTTGAGTTTTGAGTTCGAGTGTAACCTCGATAAAAACAAGCAATATTGGATAGACTCAACACGCTTATCTCAGATTCTTTTTAACTTGATTGGCAACGCGAGCAAATTTACAGACTTTGGTGGTATTGATATCTCTGTGATTGAGCAAGATAGCGAACTTGTAATTTCTGTTGCTGATACTGGCATTGGAATTCCAAAAGCTAAGATTGGAAATCTCTTCACGGCTTTTCATCAAGGAGACAGCTCGATTACGCGAAGATTTGGAGGTACAGGCCTTGGACTGGCTATCACCAAACATTTGGTTGAAATGATGCGAGGAACAATCAGCGTTAAAAGTGAAGAGAATGTTGGCTCACACTTTGAAATTAAGATACCTGTGTTAACGAGAAATAATCAAGATAGACCGGTAAAGATAGAGCCCAACCATCCATCAAAAGCAATGAACCTTCTTGTTGTAGAAGATACGGAGTCTAATCAACTTGTGATTAAACTAATCTTAAACAAGTTAGGACATAATGTTTTTATTACGAGCCACGGCGCAGAAGCAATCGCATTTCTTGAAGAACAAAGGCAAAACATCGACATCATTTTGATGGACGTCTCAATGCCAATTATGGACGGGATAACAGCGACGAGGCTAATCAGACAGAAAGGCATTAATATTCCAATCATCGCGTTAACAGCTCACGCATTAGAAAGCGACAAGACTACATGCATGAAAGCCGGTATGGACGGTTTTGTTTCAAAACCAGTTCGACGACAAGAGATCTACGAAGCAATTCAGTCGCTAGTTGAAACCGCGTAGCGCGTTAATATAGATCTTAACAATCGTAGATTATTAAGATCTATATTAAGTATTTTATGGTAAATCGCCATTATGTTTAATGGCATTGCCAAAAAGCGCGGTATTTTAAAATCTGAGCGGGATAGGAGACCGAACTAGAAAAGATTTGGCGTACACGGACAGTTTATTTAACATAATATACATAATGCGCACTAAG
>NZ_JAHGAI010000037.1:0-1225 GCF_030248515.1 Vibrio sp. D401a
TAAGAGTGATTCGTAACGCTTGGCAGTTTCGCTTCGCTCAAGTATAGCCAAGCGCTGCTCACACCTTAATGCGGCGTTATGTGACAGGTGAAATTAATGGGACGCAGATATTTAAGTTTAAGCGAAGCAGAATCAGCGCTAAATCGAGGTAAAAGTATTGCGGTGTTTCTCGAAGGCTTTTTGCACGAAGGGAAAAAGTGCATTAGTTGGGCTTCTTTTTCTCTGAATAATGGAGTAGTCACCGGGAAACTATGGGCAGCACTTGACCAAGGTGATCAAGACTATTTGGATATTTGGACGTTCGAGAGTGTTTTTAGTGAATATGATGAACCCGTGAAAGAAACAACGTCACCGAATTTAACTTCCGCTTGTGTTGAACTAGGAATTGAATCATCTAAGTTTGTAAATGAATCAATAGTTCAAGATGAGTACGGTGATTACCTGAAAAATGTCACATAACAAAGCGTTTAAGACAGATTCGCAACGCTTGGCATTTTGGGTTTAAATCAGTTTTAGTGTTTACGGTACAATGGGTTAGGTTCAGTGGTGGCGTTGCTCACTACTTAACGCGGCGTTAGCAAATTTATTCGACATCCAACTCACATGGAGGAAAAGTAAGTGGAAACAGATAGAGATTCGATTATCGAATCGCATAGGCTCGCAAGCCCAGGTCTTCGTTATTTAGGACAAATCATTGATGGTGCAATAAGTGCCGCAATATTCATTTTCTTTCTTTGGCTCGGTACATTAATTGGTTTATCCCAAGACTCATCTGGCTTAATCGCCTTTTCTGCCGCTGCTTTTTATTTCCTACTTTCTGATGGTTTCGCAAAGGGTCAAAGCCTTGGTAAGAGGCTACTAGGTATCTCAGTTATAGATTCAGTTACAGGAAAAAGTTGTAGTTTTCCTCAGTCATTTTTCCGCAATGTTTTGACACCAATAATCGGCGTGATTGACGCGATCTTTATTCTAGGTAGAAGAAGACAGAGATTAGGTGACAAACTGGCGAAAACAATCGTAGTAGTAAATTAGCTAACAAACTGTTCAAGAGGGATTCGCAACGCGTGGCATTTTCACTATGCGGTGGTTTTAGTGTTTAAGGTGGTATGCGGCGGCATCGGTATTGCGTTGCTCACACCTCAACAGGGCGTTAGCTTAATCGGCAAAATGACATCTGAGCTAATATGGAAGTATCATAGTGTTGTTTATTATTAAATAGAGTGCA